>CAIOYQ010000248.1 GCA_903862505.1 uncultured Bacteroidota bacterium | reverse complement strand
GGTGACTTAAGTATTGCTATGATTGTGATAGTAATATCTAGCACTATTGTTTGGTTAATTTATGGCTACCTCATTAGTAGTGGCCCAGTATTAGTTGCCAACGTAGTAGTACTGGTATTAACACTTGTGTTGCTTTACTTTAAAACTGCTTTTAAGAAGCCTTTAGAATTAAAGGATAATTTTAATTAGTAGAAACTGTAACAGATGAAATTAGAGGTGATTGAATCACTTTACATTATAAAAAAAGGTCAACAAACTTGTTGACCTTTTTTTATAAAATCATGAGTAGCTAATTACTTAGCACTTCTATTAATTTAAAATAAGTATAATTAATACTCGTCTTCGTTGAACATGAAGTCCTCTTGGCTTGGATAGTCAGGCCAAATGTCTTCGATGCTTTCGTAAACCTCGCCTTCGTCTTCCAACTCTTGCAAATTCTCAACCACTTCAATAGGCGCACCGCTTCTGATGGAGTAATCAATTAATTCGTCTTTGGTAGCTGGCCAAGGAGCTTCCTCTAAATAGCTGGCTAATTCTAAAGTCCAAAACATAAGGTATTATTTTGTGCAAAAGTAGCCGTATAAATGATACAACCAAATCTGATTTTTCTACAGGATGTAAACAAATTCTTAAATTTTGCTAAAAATGGGCCGAAATTACTAGGTTTGTACTATGCAGCAAGCCTCAAAACTATTAGTAGCCAAGGACATATGGAAAAAATATGGCCCTGTAGAAGTGTTAAAGGGTGTTTCCTTGGAGATAGAGAAAGGGGAACTGGTATCTATCGTTGGCGCATCGGGAGCCGGAAAATCCACCCTTTTATACATTGTGAGCAGCTTAGAACAGGCCGACAAAGGGGAGGTTACCTTCAATGGTCAAAACATTACCAAGCTAAACAATAAAGAGTTGGCTGCACATAGAAACCGTTCTATGGGTTTTGTCTTTCAATTCCACCATTTACTTCCTGAATTTACAGCAATAGAAAATGTTAGTATACCTGGATGGATTGCGAAACAAGCCAAAAAGAAAATAAATGACCGCGCACTTGAACTATTGGACTTTATGGGACTAGCCGACAAAGCGGATAAAAAACCAAATAGTTTGTCGGGTGGAGAACAACAAAGAGTAGCGGTTGCACGCGCTTTATTAAATAGCCCTGAATTAATTTTTGCAGACGAACCCACTGGAAATTTAGACAGCGAAAACGCTGCTGCTTTACACGACCTTTTCATTCGTTTAAGAAATGAAATGAATCAAAGTTTTTTGATTGTTACACACAATGAAAACTTAGCGGCTATGAGCAATCGGACCTTGCAAATGAAGGACGGAAGATTTAGCTAACCCTTGGCTTCCAAGGCTGATCCGCTACTCCATTTAAGTGTCCAATATATCGGGCCAACACAAACAAATAATCACTTAAGCGATTTAAGTATTTAATGACCATTGGCTCCACAAACAAGTCCTCCTCTTGTAAATTAACACACCAACGTTCTGCCCTGCGACATACGCAACGTGTAATATGTGCTGTTGAAATGGCCTGATGCCCTACTGGTAAAATAAAAGATTTCATAGGCTCCAACACCGCATTCATCTTGTCTATATGTTGTTCTAAAAAAACAATATCATCTTCCTTTAAATCAGGAATTTTTAAATGCGGCTCCTTATCAGGATCACAAGCCAGTGAGGAACCCACTGTAAATAATCTGTCCTGCACTTCATTTAAAATTGTTTTGATTGGGTCATTCGCAACTAAATCACTTAGTAATCCAACAAAAGAGTTTAACTCGTCCACGGTACCATAGGATTCAATTCTGATATGACTTTTTGGAACCCTTGTTCCACCAATTAATGAAGTTTTTCCTAAATCACCCGCTTTTGTATATATTTTCATGACCTTTTTTTGCTTGATTTTATATTAAACAAAACTAATAAAATAAAGTTCACCCAAATATAAAAAAAGCCCCCATGGGAGGCTTCTTATTCACTACTTATGTACTTATATATTTCTTGACTACTTATGGTTCGTATTTAGCGTATCGGTTTCAATTAGGCCATCCCTCAAACGAACTACCCTATGTGCATACTTTGCAATATCCTCTTCATGGGTAACCAATACCACCGTATTTCCTCCAGACTGAATCTTTCCAAATAATTCCATTACTTCCACCGAAGTTTTTGAATCCAGGTTTCCTGTGGGCTCATCGGCTAATAAAATAGACGGGTTATTTACCAAGGCACGCGCAATGGCTACCCGTTGAATTTGACCCCCACTCAATTCATTAGATTTGTGGTGGCTTCTATCTGCCAACCCCACTTTTTCCAAAGCAATCATGGCTCTGTCAATTCTGTCTTTTTTGGAAATACCTGCGTACACCAATGGCAAGGCAACGTTTTCGGCAGCAGAAAGTCTTGGCAATAAATTAAATTGTTGAAACACGAATCCAATTTCAATATTTCTAATCCCTGCTAATTCATCATCTGTCATTTTACTTACGTCATGGCCATTTAAATTATACATCCCACTGGTAGGAGAATCCAAACATCCCAAAATATTCATGAGCGTACTCTTTCCACTACCAGAAGGTCCCATTAAAGCAACATATTCGTTACGGTTAATATTCAAATCAATCCCTTTTAAAACAGGAATGGCTTGGCTAGCCATAAAATAGCTTTTTTGAATATCTCTTAATTGAATTACCAATGACATAAAAAATTATTTATTTATTACTTTAGGTACTTTAAAAAATACACCATCTGTATCCGGTGCATTGAATAAAGCTTTTTCTCTGCTTATTGAACCCTCCACCGTATCCGGTCTTAATACATTTACTGCATCCCCCATATGCATTAACGGAATAGTTCCAGTGGTATCTAAGGCATTTAATTGCTCCACAAAACCAACCAAATCCTGCATATCAGCAACCAATTTATCCATCTTTTCGGGGGCCACATTTAACTTAGATAAATGTGCCAAATGGGTTACTAATTCATGATCAACTTGCATAATACAAATGTAGGCCAATCCGAGTAACCCCCAAGCCTGATTTGTTAAATGGTTATTGGATACAATCAATGGCAAAAAGTCCAAGAATTACCCCGGATTGTAAAAATTTTTTTGAAATTAGTTGCATAACTAACTAATTTTACACAAATCGTTATTTTATGCAACGTTCTATTCAAAATATAGTGGTACTTGGAAGTGGGGTAATGGGTTCAAGAATTGCTTGTCACTTTGCAGGTGTTGGCGTTAAAGTGTTGTTATTAGACCGATTGACCCCTGGTGCAGAGGAGTCTACAAATAAGAAAGAACGCAATAAATTAGTAGATGATTCATTAACAGCATCTATAAAATCAAACCCCTCTCCACTATATAAGAGCAGCGCGGCTAAACTAATAAGTACCGGAAATTTCACAGACGATATTGCAAAATTGAGCAGTGCAGATTGGATTATTGAAGTAGTGGTAGAAAGACTAGATATTAAAAAAATAATTTACGACGAAGTAGAAAAATATAGAAAACCGGGCACATTAGTAAGTTCCAATACCTCTGGTATTCCTATTCATTTAATGGC
>CAIOYQ010000247.1 GCA_903862505.1 uncultured Bacteroidota bacterium | reverse complement strand
GTTTTTATTTTAGATTGTAAATTTTGTAACATCTTTAATTCAAAAACATAAGATGTTACAAAATTTCTCACCCTCGCCGCAAGGCGGGGGTTTTTATTTTAGATTGGTTACCTTTGCCCTATGCAAACAGTTTTAATCACCGGTGGAACAGGTATGGTAGGACAAGGCCTTACTAATTATTTAATTGATAGAGGGTATGCAGTCATTGTTTTAACTAGGTCCGAGAAAAAATCAACACGATTGCAATTGAGTTTTGCAAAATGGGATATTGAAAAACAATACATTGATCCTGTTGCTTTACAACAAGCGGATATCATAGTGCATTTGGCAGGGGAGAGTGTAGCTACAAAAAGATGGACAAACAAAAGGAAGGAAGAAATTATTCAAAGTAGGGTGCAGTCTGGTGCATTGTTGGTAAAGGCTTTGACCGAACAAACCCATAAAGTAAAAACGGTTATTTCAGCATCGGCCATTGGTTGGTATGGTCCTGATACGACACATTCATTAGAAAAAGGGTTTACTGAAACTGATTCGTTTGACCCATCTTATTTAGGGACTACCTGCAAGCAATGGGAAGATAGTATGCAAGCTATAAAGCAATTAGGTATTAGATTGGTTACTTTTAGAATAGGTATTGTGTTTAATAAAAGAGGAGGTGCTTTAGCTGAATTTTTAAAGCCCGCGAGGTTTGGGTTGGCAACCGTTTTAGGCCCTGGAACACAAGTAGTAAGCTGGATTCATCAGCAAGATTTATGCAAAATGATTGGATATGCTGTTGAAAACATAAGCTTGGAAGGTGTATACAATGCAGTATCACCCCAAACTGTAAACAATAAGGATTTAGTAAAGGCCATTGCTGCTAAAATGCATCGATTTTATTTTACGGTAAGCGTGCCCGTTTTTGTCTTAAATATTATGTTGGGCGAAATGAGTATCGAGGTTTTAAAAAGCGCCAATGTTTCTAGTGAAAAAATACAAGCTGCTGGATTTGAATTTGAATATCCAACATTAGATACGGCATTAAGCCAATTGTTATAATACTGTTCAAAAAAAATGAGCCTAAAAGGCTCATTTTGCATTCAATATTTTCTTTAACTATTTATTTAATTTCGAATAGGTCGGCCAGAAGTAATTACGGACTGTATTCTTTCCAATGTTTTTTTCTCCCCACAAAGGCTTAAGAAGGCCTCTCTTTCTAAATCCAATAAGTATTGCTCATTAACAATTGTGGCTTCGCTTAAATCGCCACCACACATTACAAAAGCCAATTTATTGGCAACTAATTTATCATGATCGGTTGCATAGCCTCCACGCCACATAGCATTGATACCAGCGTATAATGCACCTAGTGCTGACTTACCCAACACTTTAATATCTGATCTTTGTTGTGCTTGTGTATAGCCTGCATTATATAAATTTAAAACCTGTTCTTTCGCTTTGGCAATGCGACGAGATGGATTCAATACAATATGATCCTGACCTTTTCTAAAAATGCCCATTTCCATAGCTTCATGTGCCGAGGTAGCTACTTTTGCGGTAGCAATTTGTAAAAATCTATTCTTCAACGTAATGGTATCTGGTTCGTCCACATGCATTTCATCAGAAGCTCTTAACACAAATTCTTTTGTGCCACCACCACCAGGAATCACGCCAATTCCAAGTTCTACTAATCCAATATAAGTTTCTGCTGCAGCAGCAATGGTATCGGCGTGTAAGTTCATTTCACAACCTCCACCCAATGTTAATCCATGTGGTGCAATGCCCACTGGGATGGAAGAGTAACGTACCCGCATCATTGTATTTTGAAAAGTACGAATGGCCATATCTAATTCCTCGTAATCCTGCTCAATGGCTAACATAAATATCATACCTACATTGGCGCCTGCACTAAATAAATTTCCTTCGTTGGCAATGACTAAACCATTGCATTTTTCTTCGGCAAGGGTGATGGATTTATTCAATCCTTCTAATACCTCACCACCAATACTATTCATTTTGGTATTCCAACTAAATCCTGCCACGCCATCTCCTATGTCTACTAAATTGCAGGCAACATTTTTCCAAATGGTTTTTTCTTTAAGGTCCGATAAAATAATAAAGGACTCCGCGCCAGGAATTAGTTTATAATCCTCAGTAGCCACATCATAATAATAACGCTTGCCCTCATTTACTTTGTAAAAAGTTAATCCTTTGCCAGCCATGGTTTCCACCCAAGGAGCGATGGCTACGCCTGCTGTTTTCATGTCGGTAACTACTTGGCAAACACCTAATGCATCCCAACTTTCAAAAGCACCAATTTCCCATCCAAAACCTGCTTTTAAAGCATCGTCTAGTCGGTATAATTCGTCGCTAATTTCAGGAATACGAAAACTAATATAGGAGAAAAGCGCAAAATGAAATTGACGAACAAATTCGGCACCCTTGTCTTTACCAGCATACAATGTTTTAATTCTTTCTCCTAAATTTTCGATTGGTTTTGCGGCCGCAATAGAAGCAAACTTAGGTTTATTGCGTGGCTCGTATTCAAAGGTTTTTAAATTCAGTGTTAGTATTTCTTTACTCGTAGCGGTTTTTACTTTCTTAAAAAATCCTTGTCCGGTTTTATCACCCAACCAATTATTTTCCACCATTTTTTGTAACCAACTGGGCAGTGCAAAAATATTCTTTGCTTCATCATTCGGACAATTGTCAGCCACCCCTTTTGCCACTTTCACTAAAGTATCAATACCAACTACATCGGCGGTGCGAAATGTAGCCGATTTTGGGCGACCCATTATAGGTCCTGTTAAAGATTCAATTTCATCGATAGTCAATTCTAATTTTTCCATGATATGGACAACACTCATCATGCTAAAAACCCCAACACGATTGGCGATAAAGGCAGGCGTATCCTTACATAATACGGTTGTTTTTCCCAAATACACATCGCCATAATGCATAAAGAAATCTATCACGCTAGGGTCTGTTTTAGCAGTAGGGATAATTTCTAATAAACGTAAATATCTTGGCGGGTTAAAAAAGTGGGTTCCACAAAAATGTTTTTGAAAATCTTCACTTCTACCTTCCGCCATTAAATGAATAGGAATACCAGAGGTATTGGAACTTACTAATGTGCCCGGTTTTCTATATTTTTCTACTTCGTCGTAAATTATTTTTTTAATATCTAGTCTTTCTACCACTACTTCAATAATCCAATCTGCACTGCTC
>CAIOYQ010000246.1 GCA_903862505.1 uncultured Bacteroidota bacterium | reverse complement strand
GTAATAATTTGACAAGCAAGGTTCATTAATAAGGCATCTCTGTGTGCCTTTTTACGACCTAAGTTGTTTTGTTTGTCTCCGTGACGCATGACTTTTAAATTTTATCCTCACACCGTGTCAGGAATTGTGAGGTTTGAGCTTTCGCTCGGTTATAAATAGTGACCTACCCTAGCCTTGACGACTATTGTAAATCTAATTTGTCTAATCCTAATTTACCTAAATCCATACCGAAGCTTAATCCTCTTTCAATTAATACTTGTTCGATTTCAGATAAAGATTTTTGTCCAAAGTTTCTAAACTTCATTAAGTCTTCTTGCTCATATTGTACTAGTTCGCTTAAGCTGTTAATTTTAGCAGCTTTCAAGCAATTGAACGCACGTACAGAAAGATCTAAATCTTCTAATGGAGTTTTCAATACTTTTCTTAATTGTAATACTTGCTCATCCACTACATCCTCTTTCTTATCTTCTTTATTATCAAAAGTGATATTCTCGTCAGTGATAATCATTAAGTGTTGGATCAAAATTCTAGAAGCTTGCTTTACCGCATCTTCTGGGTGAATGGTTCCGTCTGTAGCTACATCTAAAATTAATTTTTCGTAGTCAGTTCTTTGTTCAACACGATAGTTTTCGATAGCGTATTTAACATTCTTAATGGGTGTGTGAATAGAATCAATAGCGATATAACCAAATGGCATCTCTTTTAATTTATTCTCCTCTGCAGGAATATATCCACGACCTTTATTAATAGTAATTTCGATTTCTAATTTAGCAGAAGGATCCATTGTGCAAATTATTAACTCAGGGTTCATTACTTGAAACTGTTGAGAAGCTTCTCCTAAATGACCTGCGTTTAATTCACTGCTACCTTTAATAGATAAAGTGATTTTCTCAGAAGTAACTTCTTGATCTGCCTTACGCTTAAAACGAACTTGCTTTAAGTTTAAAATGATTTCAGTTACATCCTCAGTGATTCCTTTGATGGTTGCAAACTCGTGGTCTACCCCCTCTATTTTAACACCTACAATTGCAAAACCTTCTAAAGAGCTTAATAAAACTCTTCTTAAAGCATTGCCTAATGTTAAACCAAATCCTGGCTCTAATGGACGGAATTCGAATTGTCCTTCAAAGTCATTTGCTTTTTGTAAAACAATTTTATCAGGTTTTTGAAAACTTAATATAGCCATGTTATCATTTTTTTTATTTGAATCTTCCTTTGGGAAGAAATGTTGTTAGGTGCTACTATTTAGAATACAATTCAACGATTAATTGCTCCTTAATATTTTCAGGAACCGCTTCTCTTTCTGGCATTGCAATGAATGTTCCAGTGTTGGTTGTTTCATTCCAATCTACCCAGCTAAACTTCGTGTTTCTTGGACGTTGTTTGCTAATGATAGATGAATTGTGCGCACTCTTTGGACGGTAAGTAATTACGTCACCTGGTTTACATGTGTAAGAAGGTACGTTGGTTACAAAACCATTTACAGAAATATGCTTATGTGCTACTAATTGACGTGCTTCAGGACGGCTAGCAGCCAATCCCATTCTGAAAATTGTATTGTCTAAACGAGATTCCAACAATTTGATCAAGTTTTCACCTGTAACACCTTTAATACGAGATGCTTCTTCAAATGTTTTACGGAACTGGCGCTCTAATACACCATAAGTGTATTTTGCTTTTTGTTTTTCTCTTAATTGTAATGCATACTCTCCTAATTGCTTACGCTTGCGTTGTGCGCCGTGTTGGCCTGGAGGGTTGCTGTTTTTGCCTAACCATTTAGCGTTTCCTAAGATAGGTTCGCCGAAAATGCGACAAATTTTGGTTTTGGGTCCTGTGTAACGTGCCATAATTGTTGTTGTGATTTTTTGGTGACGGTAAAGCATCAGTAAAAATCTAAAATGAATGCAATACCCTGTTTAAAATATTATTCCTATTATACTCTTCTTTGTTTTGGAGGACGACATCCGTTATGTGGCATTGGTGTCACGTCGCGGATAGAAGTTACTTCGATACCAGATTGAGAGATAGAACGGATAGCGCCTTCACGACCAGAACCTGGTCCTTTAACGAAAACGTCTACTCTTTTAACACCAGCGTCTAAAGCAACTTTCGCTGCGTCTGCTGCTGCCATTTGAGCTGCGTATGGAGTGTTCTTTTTAGAACCTCTAAAGCCCATTTTACCAGCACTGCTCCAGCTAATTACTTGGCCTGCTTTGTTGGTAAAGGCGATGATTAAATTGTTGAAAGTTGCACTAATACGAACTTCTCCAGAAGCGTCGATTTTAACGACTCTCTTTTTTGAAGCTGCTTTTGCACTGTTTTGTGCTTTGATTGGTTTAGCCATTGTGATTGAGGTGTGCTTTTTACTGGTATTGCTACTTTGTAAGAAGCGGTTATTTAAATGATAATTCCGCCGGAGCGGAAACCTTATTATATCTCCCCTGAAATTCAGGATCCAATTCTAATAGGGATTTTTTATTTCTTAGCTACTTTCTTCTTACCAGCAACGGTCTTACGCTTACCCTTACGAGTACGTGAGTTCGTTTTAGTTCTTTGGCCACGAACAGGTAAACCTTTTCTGTGACGTAAACCACGGTAACAAGCAATGTCTAATAAACGCTTAATACTCATAGAAACTTCACTACGTAAAGCACCTTCTACTTTGAATTCAGCGTTAATGATATTACGAATCGCTGTTTGCTCATCGTCGTTCCACTCATTTACTTTTTTGTCGTAACTGATGTTTGCTTTGTCTAAAATATACTGAGCAGTTGAATGACCAATACCGAAAATGTATTGTAGTCCTATTTCTCCTCTTTTGTTTTTTGGTAAGTCGATACCGGCAATACGAGCCATATGCTAAAACTTGTTTTTTGTTTAATTTTTTTGTTTGCTAAAACTTTAGCGTCTCCGCTAAAAGCCTTACTATCCTTGTCTTTGCTTAAAGCGAGGGTTCTTTTTGTTGATTACAAATAATACGCCTTTACGCTTTACGATTTTACAATCGGCACTACGTTTTTTGATAGATGCTCTAACTTTCATCTTTTTGTTTTTAAAATATTAATTCTGTTCTTACTTATGTCTAAATATAATTCTTCCCCTTGTTAAGTCATATGGACTCATCTCCACACCTACTTTATCACCTGGCAAAATTCTGATATAGTGCATTCGCATTTTACCAGAGATTGTCGCTAAGATTTCATGACCATTTTCAAGCTTCACTCTGAACATAGCGTTGCTCATTGCTTCTATAATTACTCCATCTTGTTTAATCAGCGGTTGTTTTGACATACTTATTTTGGGGTTGCAAAGATATGGAATTGTGCGGAATTAAGAAAAATAAACCGCGAAATATTGAAAATTAGCTAAAATAAAGGGGAAAGCAACGCTATCCCCTTTATTTATATTGAAAATCAATATGTTATATATTATTATCCTCCTGGATACAATGGTCTTCCAATCTCTGCCCTAAACGGCCAAGGAATGGCAGCAAAAATTAATAATAAAGCTAATATGTATAAAATTAAAGTGGTCTTGGGAGCCCCTCCTTTTTTGTACTTAATATGGCCAATGGTGATTAAAATGATGGCAATTAGCATAGAGGAAATATGCTCTATTGCCCAAAAGCGAATCGCACTTGAAGCCATGGCTACTTTCATCCCGGCAGCTTGGATTAACTTAAAGCCCCAATCGCCAAAAAAGTACTGATACAATCCCAACACCAAAGTACTATGGGCACTGATTAACAATACCTTACTCGCCTTTAAAGCGTCTTTTTTAAGCAATAATTGAACAATGGCAAAAAGCATTGCTATTAAGACCACCCATCTTAATAGGTTGTGTAAATGAACTAAACCTGTTGTCATAATGAATTGATTTTAGATTTTTGCTAAAATACAACTTAAATGCCTAAACGGGTCTACCTAAACCGCCTAATCTACCCAATCCGCTACAAACAAATTGGTATCACGGGTGCCTCCATTGTTTCGGTTGGAAGAGAACATAATGCGCTTTCCATCCGGGCTAAACATAGGAAAAGCATCAAATCCCTTATCGCGGCTAATTTTCTCAATATGATTGCCTTCTAAATCCATTAAATACATATTAAAAGGGAAGCCTCTTTTGTATTCATGATTGCTGCAGAAAATAATATGCTTCCCGTCTGGGGTAAAATTAGGTGCCCAATTGGCTTGTCCTAAATGGGTTATTTGTTTTGCATCCGAGCCGTCGGCATTGGCAACAAATACTTCCATATTCGTAGGTGCCACCATCCCCTCTTTTAATAAGCTGGTATATTCTGTAATTTCTACTTCTGTTTTTGGACGACTCGCTCTCCAAACAATTTTAGTGCCATCGGGGCTAAACCAGGCGCCCCCATCATATCCTAAAGTATTGGTTACTTTCTTTTCTTTTCCAGTTGCTAAATTCATGACATATAAATCCAAGTCGCCGTCCTTATCACTGCAATAAATCATCTTTTTACCATCATAAGATAAAGTGGCTTCTGCATCATATCCTTTTGCATTGGTTAATTGCTTAACCACTACCCCGTTGGTATCTGCCATAAAAATATCGTAGGTATTGTACAAAGGCCAAATGTATTTATTGCCATATTTTGCGCGGTCTACTGGAGGTGGACATTCATTTCCACCATCTTTGGTAGAAGCAAAAATGATATGCTTACCGTCTTTTGTAAAATAAGAACAGGTTGTTCTTCCAATACCACCACTTATAGACTTATAGGTAAAAGGCATGGCACTATTCGTAGGTACTACACCCATAAAAATTTGATCACAGTTAATCCCTTCCTTTGGATTCGCACGTTGAAAAGTAATCCGCTTGTTATCGAAGCTCCAATACGCTTCGGCGTTGTCACCACTAGTGGTTAATTGAATTACATTTTTAAAATGGGGTTCACCAGCAAATAAAATAGAATCGGTTTGCGCAAATACATAAGCGCCACTCATAAGTACTATAAATAATAAAGACAGTTTCTTCATGAACGTTTAATTTGGGCGCAAAATAATAACAAAAACCCTTTCTCGAACTGTCCTTTGTCATGAATCTGTCATTTTAAAGCTAAAATTTGTCATATCCGGAGGCGAGAATTCATGAAAAAAAAGGAACTTTGTAAAAATAAACCACCATGGCCATTATCGCACCCTCTTTACTTGCTGCCGATTTTTTAAACTTAGGTAAAGCTTGTGATATGCTTAATGAAAGCGAGGCAGCATGGTTTCACTTGGATGTAATGGATGGAAGCTTTGTTCCAAATATTAGTTATGGTCTTCCCATTATTGAGCAAATAAAAAAAACAACGACTAAAGTTATGGATGTGCATTTAATGATTGTGCATCCCGATAAATATATTGCCGATTTTAAAAAGGCGGGTGCCGATGTGTTAACGGTGCATTATGAAGCTTGCCCACATTTACATAGTACGCTCCAACAAATTAAAGCACAGGGCATGAAAGCGGGTGTTGCATTAAACCCACATACTTCGGTAAATGTATTGAAAGATGTAATTAAAGATATTGATGTGGTTTGTGTGATGAGTGTGAACCCTGGTTTTGGGGGACAAAAATTTATTGAACATACTTACGATAAAGTGCGCGCACTAAAACAAATGATTGTTGATGCTGGCGCAACTACTTTAATTGAAATTGATGGCGGAGTGACTGAACACAATGCAGGTGCTTTAGTAAAAGCAGGTGCCGATGTGTTGGTTGCCGGTACAACCGTATTTAAAGCGGCAGATCCCAAAGCCATGATTGTTACTTTATTAAACGCTTCATAAAGCGCTGCATTAAGTCTTTCACTTAATTTACGCATATGAACTGAATGTTACCATTTTAGTAATCCACATTTGTGCGTATTTAGCGCTTGAAATTTTGAACTTGCTTTATTAAATTGTGTTAGGATCATTTACATACTACCCTAACCCTTTAAATTGAATCCATTGACTGAAACCATCATCAATTTAGATACCGTAAACCCTATTGAGTTTTTCGGTGTCAACAACTCCAAATTTGATATCTTAAAAAAGAAGTTTCCACTCTTAAAAATCTTATCCCGAGGCACCCAAATTAAACTAAGCGGTGCACCAGAACAAATTGAAATCGCCAAAGAAAAAATTGAACTCATTATCCAGTACATGGAACGCAATGGACATTTATCTGAAAATTATTTTGAACAAATTTTAGGTGGCGACGACGCCGAAGTCATTGATAATTTTATAGACAAAAATCCAAATGAAGTTTTGGTATTCGGACCCAATGGTAAAACAGTTCGTGCACGTACCGCTAACCAAAAAAGAATGGTTACTGCAATAGATAAAAATGATATTGTTTTTGCGATCGGACCCGCAGGGACAGGTAAAACTTATACCGCCGTTGCATTAGCGGTAAGGGCTTTAAAAAATAAACTTGTAAAAAAGATAATTCTTACGCGTCCTGCGGTAGAAGCCGGCGAAAATCTAGGCTTTTTACCCGGTGATTTAAAAGAAAAAATTGATCCTTATTTACGTCCTTTATATGATGCCTTGGATGATATGATCCCTGCCGACAAGTTGGGTTATTATATGTCTACACGTACCATAGAAATTGCGCCACTTGCTTATATGCGTGGCCGTACATTGGACAATGCTTTTATTATTTTAGATGAATCACAAAATGCCAATGACCTTCAAATTAAAATGTTCTTAACACGTATTGGTGCCAATGCAAAAGCCATTATCACGGGTGACCCTACCCAGGTAGATTTACCTAGAAATCAGAAAAGTGGTTTGGAAAAAGCAGTGCGTATTTTAAATAACATAGAAGGCATTTCTCATATTGAATTAGATGAGGAGGATGTGGTAAGACATAAATTGGTAAAAGCGATTATCAAGGCTTACGAGAAAGAAAAAGAAAATGAGCCAGAAGGATCTTATCATAGATAATTGAATAGTAAGTATCGTACCTCAGCATTTTGCTGGGGTACTTTTTTTTATAGGTATGGCAATAATTTCTTAATTTTATTGCAATGGCAAATTTGCAGCAATTTACGATAGGCGTTGAAGAGGAATACATGATTCTAGACCCTTCATCGAAGGAATTGAAAAGTCATCAGAAAACCATTGTCATTGAAGGGGAAAAGAAATTCAAGGATAAGATAAAGGCGGAGATGCACCAAGCCGTGGTGGAAGTAGGCAGTGCCATTTGTAATAATATTGACGAAGCGCATCAAGAAATACGCGCATTAAGAACAGGGGTTTCAGAAATTGCGAAAGGACTTGGTTATAGTATTGGTGCTTCGGGCACCCACCCTTTTAGTTTATGGGAAAAGCAATTGATTTCAGATAGCTCCAGATACCAGGACTTGTTAAATGAATTACAACAAGCCGCAAGAAGCAACTTAATTTTTGGATTACATGTGCATGTGGGTATGGAGGATCGCAAAATGGCTATTCACATTGCCAACACCGCAAGATATTTTCTACCCCACATTTATGCATTAAGTACCAACTCCCCTTTTTGGGAGTCGCGCAATACCGGATACAAATCCTACCGTTCTAAAGTATTTGATAAATTTCCTAGAACCGGCATCCCCGATTATTTTGAGAGTATTGAAGCCTATGATAATTTTGTGCAATTGCTGATTAAAACAAATTGTATTGATGATGCAAAAAAAATATGGTGGGACTTAAGAGTACACCCCGTTTTTAATACCATTGAATTTAGGATTTGTGATGTGCCCATGACCATACAGGAAACCATTACCATTACGGCATTGTTCCAAGCCATTTGCGCTAAAATTTATTCTCTGCGTCGTCAAAATATAAATTTTATTAATTACCAACGTGCCCTTATCAATGAAAATAAATGGCGCGCCAGCAGATATGGTATTGAAGGCAAGTTGATAGACTTTGGAAAAGAAAAAGAAGTGCCCGTAAAAGAATTGATTGACGAATTACTTGAATTTGTAGACGGAGTACTGGACGAGTTAGGCAGTAGACATGAGGTTGAAAAAGTACATGATATATTCAAGACCGGCACAGGCGCAGACCGTCAATTAAATGTGTTTAAAAATACCGGTAGTTTAATAGAAGTGGTAAAAAACATTGAGGAGTCCTTTTTAGCCTAGTTTTACTTCCCGCTATTGTAGTCTAATAATGTAGCTGTAAATAAACCAATCTCTCGCTTTTTAAATGCTACATCCCAATTCCCTTTATAGCGTAAAATTTTAGGTACCAGTTTGCCATTAAAGTAAGTCATTTCAACTTCCATGGCTACGTCAAAATCATAGACCCCTGCTTTATAGCTTAGCGAATAATTACGACCCAGCACTTCCAAAGTACGAGGATTAAACCAGGTGGTCATTTTATCTACTACAATTTCATCCTTTGAAAAATATCCAAGATCCTCTTTAGCCGTAATCTCAAATATATATACTTGCTGATCGTTATAGGTTACATAGTCCAAACGGTAATCATATAATTTATGGGCACGCTCATCATATAAATCCAACTTATCTCCAATAAATGGAATTCCTTTTATTTTCTTACCAGGATTAAAGAACAAAGTTTTTAATTGCTCTTTTGCCTTATCAATACCTGAACCTTTTATTTTTCTCATTTTCCCAGATACAATATTTGTCTCATTACAAATTTTTCCATCGGTGAAAAACAAACTTGCATATAGAGAGGGCGTCATGTAATTATAGGTACCGTCGCTCTTTTTTAAATTTCCCGATATTCTTTCCTCTAATACATCCATGGTTCTACAAGTACCTTCATGATTTTGTCTTGTTTTACTATCCAAAGAAGCTTGCATCGCTCCATTTTTATCCTTCATCTCAATATGGTTGTAGGAAGTATAACCAATCGTTCTTAAAGTTTTAAAAGCCTTGTAAAAGCTGGAGTCTTCTTTAATTCTTTTAAGGACCTCTTTGTAATCAAAATTATTTCTAACAATCACTTCCGAAAGTGTATAGTCCAACCCTGCATCATTATAAATAGTGTCTTGTGCAAAGGAAGCCTTTTGTAAAAATATCAAGGCCGACAATGCAATAATATAGCTGAACTTTAATTTAGTCATTATTTTAATTGAATCATTTTATAATCAACCCTTACCTTACCCTTATTAATATCATTTAATTTTCCTTGCAACATTTTACGGCGCAAAGGTTTAATATAATCTATAAATAATTTGCCTTCGATATGGTCATACTCATGAAGTATAACACGTGCAGTCATGCCTGTAAAAGTTTGAGTATGCTCCATTAAATTTTCATCCACAAAACGCATTTTCACCGTCTCGTGCCTGGTCACATCCTCTCTAATTTTGGGGATACTTAAACAACCTTCATTATACACCCATTCTTTACCACTAAGCTCAATAATTTGTGCGTTGATAAATACTTGTTTAATACCTGGCGCATCTGGATAAGTTTCGTCCTCTGGTTCGGCATTTGTAAATATTTGGGCACTGTCCACTACAAATAATCTTATGTTCTTATTAATTTGAGGTGCAGCCAACCCTACTCCATTGCTCTCATACATGGTTTCCCACATATCCGCAATCAATGTTTGCAAATTAGGGTAATCTGCCTGTATAGGATCACAAACCTTTCTTAAAATAGCTGCTCCGTAAGCAACAACTGGTAAAATCATACGTCTACTTTATAATAATTGCAAAGGTAGAAATAAAAAGGCAGAAATTAAGTTCGGTTGGTTAAATACTCCTGCAACAGAATGGTAGCCGCTATTTGGTCTACATTTTTCTTGTCCCTTCGATCCTTCTTTTTCATGCCCATTTCCACCATAGCGCGCACTGCATTCTTGGAACTAAAACGTTCGTCTACGGTGATAATAGGAATAGTGGGAAATTTTTTGGTTAACTCCGCAATGGCTTTTTTTACCAAAGGGGTTGCATGTGTTGGGGTATCATCTAAATTAAGTGGCTCGCCAATTAATATTAATTCCACTTGCTCATTTGCAAAGTAGCTAGCCAAATACGTATACAAATCTTTGGTAGCCACCGTGGTGAGTGCGGTCGCAATAATTTGCAAGGGATCGGTTACTGCCAATCCGCATCGCTTGCCGCCGTAGTCTATACAAATAATTCTTGCCAAAATAGTGGTTTATTAAAATTTTACGCTACAAAAAAGTGCTCATTAAAATATCTGCAATCACAAAAATACTAAAAACAATACTTGCAATCCCATTTGCAGTCATAAAGGCAATATTTACTTTTCTTAAATCATGGGGCTTCACAATACTGTGTTGGTAAATTAACATGCCTATAAAAACAAACAACCCTCCAAGATATACAATATGAAAGCCCCCAGAAAAGAAAGCAGCAATCACAAAGCCTGCACAAATTACATGCAATGCCCTAGCAATATTTAATGCTTTGCTTAAGCCCCAATAACTTGGGATAGAGTATAAAGATTGTGATTTATCAAACTCAATATCCTGTAATGCATAAATAATGTCAAAGCCACTTACCCAAAAAACTACTGCACAGGAAAATAATAAGGGAACCATATTAAATACCCCTGTCACCGCTAAAAAAGCGCCAATGGGTGCTAAGGAAAGTCCAATGCCCAATACCAAATGACATAAGAACGTAAACCTTTTGGTGTAACTATAAAACAGAATTACAAACAAGGCCACAGGCGATAAATAAAAACAAATGGGATTGATAAAAAAAGTAGCCGTTATAAACAATACTACATTCATCATAATGAATAGTAAGGCTTTCTCCGCCTTTATAATACCTGAGGGAATTTCTCTAATGGCAGTACGCGGATTGAGTTTATCAAAATGTCTATCTAAATATCTATTAAAAGCCATGGCTGCGGACCTAGCCGTGACCATACATACCAATACCAAGAAAAATTTTAACTCGATGTTTTCAAATTCAATTTGTTGATTTTGTAAATATTGAGCCCCCAATACAAATCCTATAAATGCAAATGGTAATGCAAAAATGGTATGTGAAAACTTTACCAAACTCAAATAATTTTTTACGCCGTTCATCTTTCTAATTTTCTTAATTTCTTATTTAATAAAATACGCTGTTCCTACTTTACTTTTTATCTTACAAATTCCCAAAGCACTATAGCTGCTGCCACCGAAATATTTAAGGAATGCTTCATCCCCCACTGCGGAATTTCAATCACTCCATCACATAATGCAATTACGTTTTGGTCTACCCCATCCACTTCATTGCCAAATATAAATGCCATGGGATGCGCTATTGCTTCCGGATTTATTTGCTTAAATTTTTCTAAGCTGATACTTCCCTCTGTTTGCTCTATGGCAAAAACTTTAAACCCTTTTGCTTTTAAATCATGAACTGCGTTCACCGTATTTTCATAATACACCCAGTCCACTGTTTCGGTGGAACCCAGGGCCGTTTTATGAATATCCCTATGGGGTGGCTGCGGGGTAAACCCACATAAACAAATCCCATCTATTAAAAAGCCATCCGAGGTTCTAAAAACGCTGCCCACATTGTGCATGCTTCTAATATTGTCCATCACCACCACAATAGGCTTTTTATTGGCCATTTTGAAGTCCTCCACCGACTTCCTCCCTAGTTCGTCCATAGTGAGTTTTCGCATAGGCAAAAGTACGCTTTTCGAATATTAAAAAATTTATGTAGGTTTGTTGGTATGGCAAAATCTAGTGCAGAAACTCCTCTAATGCAGCAACATAGGGCTATTAAGCAAAAATACCCCGATGCTATTTTATTGTTTAGAGTGGGTGATTTTTATGAGACTTTTGGCGAAGATGCTATTATTGCTTCTAAGGTGCTTGGTATTACCCTTACCAAAAGAAATAATGGATCTGCCTCCTCCAGTGAATTGGCGGGTTTCCCCTACCATTCCTTGGACACCTATTTGCATAAGTTTGTAAAAGCGGGTTATCGTGTGGCCGTATGTGATCAGTTAGAAGATCCTAAGTCCGTGAAAGGAATTGTAAAACGCGGGGTAACCGATATGCTCACTCCTGGTATTGCCACCAATGATAAATTATTAGAGCATAAACATAATAATTTCCTGGCTGCGGTTTTTGTAGACAAGGAACAAGGCGGTGTGGCTTTTTTAGATATTACCACCGGTGAATTTTTAATTGCCGAAGGAACGACCGAATACCTGGATAAACTTTTACAAAGTTTACAACCAGCCGAAATTTTATACCCTAAAAATTACCAAGTCGAGTTTAAAGAAACTTTTGGTAACGGATTTTATACCTATGGTTTAGACAGTTGGATTTTTGATGAACCCTTTGCTACTGAATTATTATTTAAACAATTCCAAACAACTTCGCTCAAAGGATTTGGTATTGAAGGATTCACTAAAGGGATTATTGCAGCAGGTGCCATTTTGCATTATTTAAAAGAAACCGAACATCCACACTTATCGCATATTCATAAAATTGGGCGTATTGACAGAACCGAAATTTTATGGATGGATAAATTTACCATTCGCAATTTAGAACTCATTGGCAATGGTGCGGACCGAAAAGGATTACTAGAAGTAATGGATGCCACTAAGAGTCCTATGGGTGCACGTTTATTAAAACGTTGGCTTATTTTCCCATTGCAAAATGTGACTCAAATAAACAATAGATTGGATGCAGTAGAGACATTATTCAATCAATCCGCTGCATCAGCTGACATTAGCGAGCT
>CAIOYQ010000245.1 GCA_903862505.1 uncultured Bacteroidota bacterium | reverse complement strand
GTAGAATTAAGATATTTTAGTGACCCTGCACATCCTAGCAAATCTTGGAAGGGAGCAGTTGGTTTAAAAGTCGGTACTTTATTTAAAGCCTATACTAAATCAAAAGACTACACTACTGCAAACGGTTCTTCTATCTATGGTAAAACATATAAAGAAGTACAGAAAAATTCACGTTTCTTCGGTACTACCGACTTGACTTTAACAGGTCGCGTAGGGTACGGGGTTGTTTCACTGCATACCGAATACCAGATTACTCCGGTGCTTCGCGACGGGTTTGGAGCCGTTATGAACAGACTTGCAGTGGGTATTACCATTAGCGGATTATAATATTCACCATACTATATTATAAAAGCCCTCTGTCATTAGAGGGTTTTTTATTTACGCCAAACATTAGATTATCTTTGTAAAAACAATTCATTTTGATAGAGAAAAAAAGTATAATTAAAAAGGAAGAAAAAGCGGTCTTAGTTGGACTTATACAAAAGGATCAAACTGAATTACAAGTTAATGAATACTTATTAGAGCTTGCATTTCTTGCGGAGACGGCGGGGGCCATTACCATTAAAATGTTTAAGCAAAGATTACAACATCCGGATAGCAGAACCTTTGTAGGAAAAGGAAAATTAGATGAAATAAAACAATACGTTGCTGTCAAGGATATTGACACGGTGATATTTGATGATGAATTATCGGGATCACAAATTGCAAATATTGAAAAGGAAGTAAAATGTCGCGTGATTGATAGAAGCGATTTGATCCTAGATATTTTTGCCTCTCGTGCTAGGACAGCGCAAGCAAAAGTGCAAGTAGAGTTAGCGCAGTACCAATATATTTTACCACGCTTAAAAGGAATGTGGTCACATTTGGATAGACAAAGTGGCGCGGGGATAGGTTCAAGAGGTCCGGGTGAAACAGAAATTGAAACGGATCGTCGTATTGTTAAAGATAAAATTTCTTTATTAAGAAAAAGATTAGAAGAAATAGATAAACAATCTTTCACGCAACGCAAGGAGCGCGGAGAGTTTATACGTGTGGCCCTAGTAGGTTACACGAACGTTGGCAAGAGCACCATTATGAATTTGATGAGTAAGAGTGATGTGTTTGCAGAAAATAAATTATTTGCAACACTGGATACAACCACGCGCAAAGTTGTTTTTGAAAACACACCATTTTTATTAAGTGATACGGTTGGATTTATTCGTAAACTTCCACACCATTTAGTAGAAAGTTTCAAAAGTACATTGGATGAAGTACGCGAGGCCGATGTATTGTTGCATGTAGTAGATACTTCACATGCACAGTATGAGGATCAAATTGCAGTGGTGAATAAAACTTTACAGGAGTTAAAAGCGTTTGATAAACCAGTAGTAACTATTTTTAACAAGATGGATTTATACAAACAAAAATATTTTGACGAATGGTTAGAGGACGAAGTGAAGGAAGATATTTTAAGAGAGTTAAAAGAAAGATGGAATGGCATTACCAATAATCAATGTGTTTTTGTGTCGGCCATTGAAAAACAAAACATCGAAGAATTAAGAACAGTGATCCTTCATAAAGTACGTGATATGTACCAGGTGAAGTATCCTTACAAAACGGTGTTCTTTACTTAATTACTTTAATCATAATTGTATGAACTGGGTATTGGTAACGGAATTTCCTTTAAGCTTAGTATTTGCAGAAAATGGCATGCTCGAAATGGAGCTGGAGGGGCGTAAAATTACCCTTGCCAAATGGGAGCAGGGATATTATGCTTTTGCCCAAAAATGCCCACATGCCAGTGGAAGAATGGCATCGGGCTATATTAATCCCAAAGGCCAGGTTGTTTGTCCATTACACCGCTATGCTTTTGACCTTGTAAACGGGCGGAATACCACTGGGGAAGGTTATTTTTTAAAAACTTATCCGGTAGAACAGCGTCCCGAAGGAATATTTATAGGTTTTAAGCCCAATTCTTTCTTTTAATATTTTGTTCTTAACTAAAATTTATTATTTTTGCCACCCTTAAAAGGAACACTCCTCCTTAGCTCAGTTGGTTAGAGCACATCACTGTTAATGATGGGGTCCTCCGTTCAAGTCGGAGAGGGGGAGCCACACTGGACAAGCCATCAGAAATGATGGCTTTTTCTTTGTCTATCAGTGAGTTAGGGCAGTTGCATCTTTCCCCATTTTTTATGCTATATTTATTTCAAATTAACATTAAAATGAAAAAGTCAACCGTATTGTTATTTCTTCTGATTCCTTTTATTTCCTTTTCACAAAAGGCAGACTACATCGTAAGT
>CAIOYQ010000244.1 GCA_903862505.1 uncultured Bacteroidota bacterium | reverse complement strand
GTTCATTTAGAGATCACTATCAAGAGCTTCAGGGTTTGGGTGCCCAAGTGATTGGCTTAAGCGTGCAATCTACGGAGTATCAAAAAGAGATGGTAGAAAGACTTCACTTGCCGTTTATGCCTCATTTTTATTGTGGGGAATGCCCAAAACATGCCAATGAGCGATGGCTTCAGGGTCATCCCATTAGGTGTTAAAGGGGGATTGGACGAGTCCAACTTGTCGGCTTATCTAGTGTCTGCTGGGGGGAATAATAATTTTATTTGTTTGGATGCCGGCACCATTAATGCGGGTTTACAAAAAGTCGCGATAAATCAATTATTTGGAGCCACCAGTGCCGAAGAAATTCAAAAAAAACATATTAAAGCCTACTTTATTTCACACGGCCACTTAGATCATTTGGCGGGACTCATATTAAATTCACCGAATGATATTGCTAAACCCATTTATGCATTGCCCTCCATTATTGATGTTTTAAAAAACTATTATTTTACTTGGAATAGCTGGGCCAATTTCGCCAATGAAGGTGATAAGCCAATTTTAAACAAATACAACTATCAAAGGCTGGAAGACAAAAAAGAATTGAGTATCCCCAATACAAATTTAAATGTAACCACATTCTCATTAAGCCATGTTAAACCTTACGAAAGCAGTGCCTTCTTAGTACGTAATCATAAAGACTATTTATTGTATCTAGGGGACACGGGTGCAGACACGGTAGAGCAATCTGACAAGCTTTCAACACTATGGAAAGCAGTGGCACCTTTGGTTGCAAATAAGCAATTAAAAAGTATTTTTATTGAAGTCTCTTTTGATAATAGCATTCCAGATAAAGCACTATTTGGTCATTTAACACCCAAATTATTAATGTTAGAATTAAATAAATTGAATACGCTTTCTGGCGGCGCTTTAAAAAATGTGCAAATTGCAGTAACACATATTAAACCATGTGATGATTGCGAAGAAAATATAAAAACACAAATTGTAGAAGCAAATAAAATGGGACTTAACATCGTATACCCGAAACAAGGAGTTGTAATGGATATAAAATAAATTAGGTGTGCGCGTTTTTATTTAGCCAATAATATACGGGAACCCCGGTGGCAATTAAACTTAAACCCCATATAGCAGAATTGGGCTGATTAATAATTGTGCTAATAAATAAACTAATACAAAACAAACAAAAAATGGCAGGTACAAACGGATAGCCAATTACTTTATACTTTCTTTCAATTTCAGGATGTTTAATTCTTAATATAATAACTCCCAACGCAGTGCTTCCATAAAACAAGAAAGAGGCAAAAACCAACATATCTGTTAACTGATCAAAAGTGCCTGAAAATACCAACATGATTGCCCAAAAAGCTTGTATGAAAAGTGCTATATCGGGTGTATTGTATTTAGGATGCACCGAAGCGGCTTTACTAAAAAACATTTTATCTCTAGCCATAGCATACATTATACGCGCCGACATGAGTATACTACTGTTGCATGAGTTCAAAGTAGTTACCACTATTAAACTTGCAACTAAAGTCATACCAATGGATCCGCTTATTTGACCCGCAACTTCTACTGCAGCAATTTTATTACTATTTGCATTTAATTCTATAAAAAAATCGATGGGTAATACATACACAAATAAAACATTTAATAATACATAGGTAACAATCACAATAATGGTGCCCACCCCTAATGCCAATGGTAAATTTCTTTTAGGATTTTTTACCTCTTCCCCAATATAAGCAATATTATTCCAGCCCTCGTAACCCCAAAAAGCGCCTAAACTAGCCACAAACAAAGCTTTAATCAAGTTCCACCCTTCTGGAGCAAGATGATTAACAAGGTTACTGTTATGCGTAATGTGCTGATAATTTCCTTTACCCGATGTAAACCCTACTACAATGAAAACAGTAATGCCAATTAACATTAGATAGGTAAGTAGGCTACTTAATTTTTCGGCAAATTGGACACCTCTGTAATTTAATAAGGTTAATAAAATGATTAAGCCCGAAGCCAATATTTTTATAGAAAGATTTTGAAAAAGGGCAATGCCTAAAAACATTTCATTGGAACCAGTGACAGGTAATGGAAACAAACTATTCAGTGACTCTGCAAAAATATAAGCGAGTGCAGAAATGGCGGCGGTTTTTATAACCGTAAAACTTGCCCAACCATATAAGAAGGAAAAAAACCGTCCATACACTTTTTGAAAATAAAAATACTCTCCGCCCGAATTAGGAAACATACTAGCCATTTCAGCCGTGGACAAAGCGCCAGCCAAACTAATAAAACCTGCCAGTACCCAACACAAAATAATTAACCATGGACTCCCTAATTCCTGCGCCATAGGCGCAATTTTTTTAAAAACACCGGATCCTATAATTACACTTACTACTAAAAATGTAGCAGCGCGCAATCCTATTTTAGGTTTAAGTGTTTGTAAGGTATTCATTATGAAACAATATAGTTGTTAGCTTCTATTTGAGAAGGTCTTAATGTATTATAACATTGTAAACCCAAAGCCTGGCGCATGATTAATTTGCATTTCCCCTTCAACGATTTCAAATCCGCCTTTCACCAAATCTTCTGCTAAATCAAAGCTTCCATCCAAGTCTATATATTTTGTATTGGGGCAAGCATAGGCAACATGCAAGGCAGCAGTAATACTAATAATACTTTCATCATTACAACCCCAGAATAAATCAATACCCGCATTGTAAGCAATATTAGCAATGCCTAAAGCGCCTACCAAGCCGCCACATTTCATTAATTTAATATTATAAATTCCAAAAGGCTTTTCATTGGAAGCGAGCATAAGTGCCGCTTGAGGATTTTTTAAGGACTCATCGGCAGCTAATAATTTTCTTTCCGTCCAACTTAAAGTCAACAAATCCTTTTCGGCACCCACTGGCATAGGTTGCTCAATTAACTCTAAGTCCTTACCCTTAGTCGCTTGAATAAATTGTTTTAAATCGAGGATGGTATATCCCTGATTGGCGTCCACTCTAATTTTAAAATAACTACCAAATTGTTCTTTTAGTTTTACTACTCTTTCAATATCCTCTGTCACATCTAATCCAGTCTTTACTTTTAAAATTTTAAAACCAAGTTCTTTATAGCCCTGTGCCTCAATCAATGTCTCTTCCACGTTTTTAATACCAATGGTTACTGAAGTAGGTAATGCCTTTATTTTTTGTCCATAAAATTCAGTGACCGATATGCCAATGAATTTACCAAAAGCATCATGTAGTGCAATGTCAATAGCCGCTTGTGTTCCAGGCAAATGAGGGAATTGTAAAATAGTTTCAAAAATGATTTGCTGAAAATGACGAATGTCCTTTCCTATAAAATTTTGTACAAAATCTGTTTTTAAATTGATAGCAGTTTGTTGGGTAGTCTCCCCCACTACTTCTTCCGCTGGACTTCCCGAACCATAGCCGATGATCCCGTTTTCCAGCTCCACTTCTAAAAAAGCCAAGCTTACATCCGAAAATGTATTATACGCAATGGTATAGGGCTTTGTTAAAGCCATATTTTTTAGATAAGATCTTACTGCAACAATTTTCATAATTTATTTTTTACCTGCTAGTTTATTTCAAGCTTAATTGATTAAACCTTTTAGGGTGGGTATTAATTTATCTACCCCTTCTTGTATGGGAAGCAATACGGGAATATTTAATTTTTGTTCATACTCTTTCTGATATAAAAACGCTTCTTCTGTAGTGCAGTCCTCCGTATTCACTGCTACTGCAATTACTTTTGATCCTAATTTTTCAATGATCTCAATTTCAGATTCAACAGAAGGGATAGCTCCCCAATGTTCGTCATTGTCAAAATATTTTCTTTTTGGGGCAAATAATAAAACAACCTGTTTAGCATTACCTGAGATTAATAATTCAATACCACAGGGTCCACTTGGATTTCTTAGTGAGGACTGCCCTTCTAGAAAAATAAAATCTGCGCTTGTTTCTTTCCAACAACGCACAATTGCATTTTCTAATTCACCGGATACAAAATCATTTAAAGTAGAATCAAATACAAAACCATATTTACCCCCTTGTAGCCAACCAGTTTGCCCGGTGTAAACCATTTGACCCTTTAAGCCATTGGCTTTGCAGGCCTGTGTTAACATTCTTGCAGTTGTTCTTTTGCCCATCGCACAATCCATTCCAATCACTGCTATAATAGGAGCAGTGACTTTATAAATCTCGCCCGTCCAAAAATGCAAATCTTCTCTTTGCTTAGGCTTTCGAACATCTATTAATTCCACACCTTTTGATTTAGCCATCGCTACTATATCTGGTTTTTCATTTAAATATTCATGTAAACCATTTACAATAGAAATACCAGCATCAATCGCTTTTATTACTATATCTAGCATATTGCCCGGCAACTTTCCACC
>CAIOYQ010000243.1 GCA_903862505.1 uncultured Bacteroidota bacterium | reverse complement strand
TGCCTTGGTATTGCTTCCTTTTTGTTGCCCAATCATCATCACCGTTTGACCATCCAGCTCTGTAAAACCACCCACCATGGCCTTGTCATCTTTCACATTTCTGTCCCCATGTAACTCAATAAATTTATCGCACATTAAGTGAATATATTTTAAAGTATAAGGACGATCGGGATGACGACTTAATTGTACACGCTGCCACGGAGAGAGCTTCTCCGTAAGGGCTTTACGCTTATCCATAATAGATTTCTCTAGTTGACTTATCGTTGCTGATAAATCTATTTTAGGATTCTTTTCGGCCAATTTCTTAGTGGCATCAATTTGATCATACAGCTCCTTAATGGGCTGTTCAAATTCCAAGAATTGTCTATTTGGGTATTCGGGCATAATCTTAGTTTGGGCTGTAAAAATAATACAACCTTTTTTAATAAAAGATTTGTTTAAAAAACTTCTTTCCCCTTATCTTTGCAACCCGGAAACGGAAACGTATCTGGATGTTCTTGGATCGGTAGTTCAGTTGGTTAGAATGCCGCCCTGTCACGGCGGAGGTCGCGGGTTCGAGTCCCGTCCGGTCCGCAAAAGCCCTTAGCTTCAATGAGTTAGGGGCTTTTTTGTGCCCTTCCTTATCCTAGTTATTAAATATCTGCGTCAAATGTTAATAAATATAGATTAATTGTAATTTATTCTTGTTAAATTTAAGATGCACTAACAAGCGTATAAGTTAAACGATTGCTATTGTAGTGGAGACAGCAACCACTTTAATAAACGTGGCGTATTCCGAAAAGCCTTATGAGTAGGGACACATCTAAATTCTTAATTATGGGAAGTTTATTTGCAGGTACACTTGGTTTCATTGCTATTTTAACCATTCTAATTGCATCAGTAATCGGAGCACTTATCTTATGGTTATTAGCTAAGACAGTTGGAAAAATTTCCAACGCCAATTTCCTTAACTCCTGGATGGTGGTTTTAGCCTCTAGTGGAGTTTACGCAGTGATCATTTACCTAATTGGAGTTAATTTACTCTCAATGGGACTTGGTGCATCTCTGATTATTAACGCACTTCTGATGTCTGCAGCTTACATCATCTTTGGAAAATTAATTTGGAAATGTTCATGGATGGAGTCCTTTAAGGCGAACATAATTTTGATTGCAATTAATTTAGCTTATAGTGCTTATACTGCAAGTCTCTTTAGTTAATTTTTGAATATCAATGCAATAGAGAAAGCCCCTACTTTAAATAGTTAGGGGCTTTTTTGTGCACTATAGGAAAGCTTGGAGCGCCTTAATTATTGAGTATCGAATATTAGGAGGTTATAATTTTTAAAGCGATAATTTTCATCTAAATAGATTTTGCAAAAGCATGCAGTGCAATAGATACACTCCAAGCACTAATTGAAACCACCATCCCAATTCTTGTTCCAATACTATCCATCATTTTTCCCGTCACCATTTGTCCTATTGCATAAGTAACCATAAAGAAAGTAGTAATGATTGCCAATGCATTTTTATTGTCTGCATCTGCAATACCAAACTCTTTATAAATATAGGGCCACATAATATTAATGGCACTACGATCGATATAATTAATAATGGTTGCAAGTCCAATCAATCCTATAATCCACCACCTAAGTCCTTTAAGTTGAAATGCCATATTATTATATTAATTATGCTATGGGAAAGTCAGCGCCTTCCGTCACATCTGCCCAGGTATCAAAATCATGTTTTAATTCGTCCAGTTTTATTCTTGCTCCTTTTAATGCAGCCACCCCTAATAATAAACGTAATGGCGGATTTTCGGCTTCAACCACTTGAATCATGGCTTTTGCTGCGCGCACTGGATCACCCGCCTGATTACCACTATAGCCTCTTATATCCCCTGCATTTTTTCCTGCAGTGGTGGCGTAATCTTCAATTACAATTTTACTATCATTTGCGGAACGTCCTGCCCAGTCGGTTCTAAATCCACTAGGCGCTACAATGGTTACTTTAATACCTAATGGAGCCACTTCCTTACTTAAGGATTCACTTAACCCGTCCACTGCATATTTAGTGGCGTTATAAAAACCTACCCCTGGGAAGGAACGAAGTCCTCCAATAGAAGCAATATTTAAAATATGTCCACTTCTTTGTTTACGCATATAAGGCAACACCGCTTGAGTCATATGGGCTAATCCAAATACATTTATTTCAAACATTCGGCGTACTTCGGCTTCCTCACTTTCTTCGATGGCTCCAAAATAACCAATGCCCGCATTGTTTACCAATACATCTATTTGTCCAAATTTTGCAATGGTTGCTGCCACTGCCTCTTTAATTTGATCAGCTACCGTTACGTCTAACTTTACTACTAAAGAAGTTTGTGGATAATCTGCCACAATATCTGCAACGTCATTGGTATTGCGCGCCGCCACTACTACATTATATCCTTTTGCTAAGGCTTCCACTGCTAAATATCGACCAAACCCGGTTGAGCAACCTGTTATAAACCACACTTTTTGCATAAAAATTATATTTAAAAAAGATACTAAAGGTAGGC
>CAIOYQ010000242.1 GCA_903862505.1 uncultured Bacteroidota bacterium | reverse complement strand
CCGGCGTAATTTGATATTGTTGATATCCAATTTCTTTTACATTAAAGTCCAATGTGTTTGTTGTTCTTAAATAGAAATCGAAAAATGGTTTTAAGGAGTAACCTACTGCTTTCGTAAATAGTTCTTCTACATCTTTTGAGGTCACAAAATTATCGTATGTATATTGAGGGTCGGTAGATAATTTCTTCAAAGTTGGAAAGAATATTTCATCTCCAATCACATAACGTAGGCTATGCATGAAAAATGCTCCTTTTGTATAAACATCATTGCCAGCATAGGTTTCATCCTCCGATAGCTCTTCACCCCCTACCATTGGCTTTTTAAATTTAATACTCCTTTTAAACGCAGCCATTTTAGCATCATAGGCTGATTGTCCTCCTAAATCATAATAAGCCAAAGCTTCGGCATAAGTTCCAATCCCTTCCTGTATCCACATATGCGCCCAGTCTTTATTGGTTACTTTATTAGCCCACCACTCGTGTGCATATTCGTGAAACAAGTTATCGGAATATTCATTGCCTCCTATATTGCGGTATTCGAACTTATTATTAAAGGTTATCATGGTCTGATGCTCCATACCTGAATTAGGTACTTCGGCAATGCCAATTTTTTCTTTATACCAAGGGTACTCCCCAAAATATTTTTCTAAAATTTTAGTATCTCTAATTTTAGTTTCAATTAATTTTTTAGCATGCATAGTATCTTCCTCTAACACATAAAATTCAATAGGTACTACATTGCCGTTAATCGTGGTATAGGAATCTTTTGCTACTTTGTATTTACCAATATTAAAAATCACACAATAATTACTAATGGTGTAATTGGTTTTCCAGAAATAAGTTGCTTTGTTATTTTTAATAGTTGTTTTTTGTAATAATCCAGGACCTGCTACTACTAAGCCTTTGGGCACGGTAATATGCATGCTAACCCCTTCATTGGGCTCGTCACTTGGATGGTCCTTGGATGGGAAATACATCCTGCCACCTTCTTTTTGAATATTGATAGAAACCCAGTCATTGCCTAAGCTGTCTTTTGCCCAAGTAAATCCTCCAAGCCAAGGCGGCTTCACTGCAACAGGAGGGGCACCCCCATATTTAATATCTACCATCTGCTTCCCTATTGTAAAACCTGCTTTGGATGTGATATATATTTTATCGTCCTTTTGTTCAAAGGCAACCTCTTTCTTGTTGACCATTACTTTTTCGATAATTAACAAGTGTACCAAATCCAATAAAATGGTATCGGTTTGCTTTGCTAAATTTAAAGTGACGATGGTATTGCCCTGAATGGTTCTTTGCTCAATATTAACATCCAAATTTATATCGTAATGTCTAATATCCATGATAGCCTGAAGTGGCTTTAGTTTACCTCCTGAGGATAAATAACTAACATCCAAATTGCTTTGTGCTAGCAAGCTATTTGCAATTAGCAGGCTAAACAAGGTGATCATATTTTTCATGGCTTTATTGTTGTTTTTAAATTTAATTCATTTACGGCAACTCGCAAATTCTTACTATATTTAAATACCTATTCTTTAAGATTATTTATCATCGTGCTCATGAAAAAGTATACAATTATAGTGTTGCTCTTTATAGGGACTTGTGGCCTTTTAAAAGCTCAAAATACCGACACCAAATTAGTGTTACTAGGAACCGGCAGCCCCTTTGCAGATCCCAATAAATCAGGCCCTTCTCTGGCAATTATAGTTAATAATACGTCCTATATAGTGGACTGCGGGCCAGGTGTTGTGCGGAGGGCAGCGCAAGCAAAAGAATTGGGGTTTCCTTCATTGGAGGCGGCGCAATTAAAAACGCTATTCATTACTCATTTACATTCAGATCATACTATAGGCTTGGCCGATATCATTTTAACACCCGCTGTGTTAGACCGCAATGCACCCATCAGTATTTATGGTCCAGTAGGTATAAAAAAAATGAACCATCATATTATGGAAGCTTATAGGCAAGATACTGATATAAGAATAAAGGGATTGGAAAAAGGAGACGCTGTCGCCTACAAGGTAAACACCACTGAAATTAAAGAAGGGGAAATTTACAAAGACAGTAATGTTAGCGTTACCGCATTTAATGTAAAGCATGGTCAGTGGGAGAATGCATTTGGTTTTGTGTTTCAAACCAAGGATAAGAAAATTGTAGTTTCAGGAGACTGTACCTATAGTGAAAACTTAATTAAATATGCAAAGGATTGTGACATTTTAGTTCATGAGGTATACTCCGATGTGGGTTTAAAAAAACGCACACAAAGATGGCAGGATTATCATTCTACTTTTCATACCTCCACCTATCAATTAGCAGATATTGCCAACCAAGTGAAACCTAAACTACTCATACTCAATCATCAATTAACATTTGGCACCACATTGCAAAGCTTATTGGATGAGGTGAAGTCAAAATATAAAGGAGCAGTGGTGAATGGGGCAGATTTAGACATTTATTAGGGCCTCTTTTTACCATTTTTTTCTTAAATTGAGGGGATACACTGTTTAAATTAAAACAAATCTTTATGTCGATATTATCTAATTACACAGATGGCTTTTTTAATGTGAGTGCTGAGCATGGGTTTCTTCCTGTAAAAGCCCCGTTGATAAAATTACCCAGCCAATATGATGATTTACAAGCAGTTTTGGACAATATGCCTGTAGTATTAAATGAAAATGAATTTGGGTATTTGAACACGGAGGATGGTATTGTTGCTCCCACCTTAGCTATCAAAAATCATTTAACTGCTGTTGAAAAGGAGGAAGACATTTTTGTTTTACAAGCTTTATTTAGATCCTATAGTTTTTTAGCCTCTGCTTATTTATTAGAGCCCTCTTTTCAGCAATATAGAAAGGATGGAAAATATGGGAAAGCAAGAAATTTATTACCTGCAAATATTGCACAGCCTTTTTGTAAAGTAGCTGATAAATTAAATGTGTTTGCTTGGCTAGATTATCATTATGCCTATTCATTAGGTAATTATCAAAAATTAAACGAGGCCGGCGATTTGAATTGGGAAAATATAACCATGTGTAACCGATTTTCGGGTCAACCAGACGAGGTTGGTTTTATTATGTTGCATGTAGACATCAATCGTTTTTCATCAAATTTAGTAGGTACTGTAATGCAAACCATTCAGGCCTTACATGGTGGAGCACAAACGGTAGGCGATTTATTGGAAAAGAATTGGGCAACCATGAAGCAAATGAATGAAAGAAGAAAAGAAATGTGGAAGGCTTCAAGATGGCAGCGATACAATGATTTTAGAATTTTTATAATGGGTGTTAAAGGCAATACCGAATTATTTGGAGACGGAGTGGTGTATGAAAATGTATGGGAGGAACCTAAAGCATTTAGAGGGCAAACAGGCGCACAGGACGATATTATTCCGATGCAGGATATTTTTTCGGGTGTTATTTTTTATTATCCTGAAAATGAACTCACTAAATATTTATTGGATCTTAGATTATACCGCCCCACCTGCGTTCAGGATTTTTTCAAAGACCTTGAAAACTCAATGAAAACACTACATCCAAAGGGCTTAATGGGTAAACTCGTTGAAAATAAAGATGTAACGGGCCTTTGTTATTTGTTAGGCATATTAGAAGAGATTTATCATTTTAGAAATGGCCATTGGCAATTTGTTCAAAAATATATTATGGCAAACACAAAGTATGCAATGGCTACTGGAGGTACCCCAATCACTTCTTGGATTCCCAATCAAATTTTATCTGTCATTCGACAAATGGAAGATGTGGTTGCTGCTATTACCGCGATTGGTGCATCAGATCAAGAAGAAGCCAATTCCATTTTTGAGAAAAACATAAAATTACTACCTACCAAAAAAGGTTTAATTGATGGACAACTTGCTTTAATTCATAACAACGATTTTTCTGCAGAAGCCGTGTTTGCTTTGAATCAGAAATTTGGATATGATGACACAAAGTAAATTAATACTGGCGCGATGTGTTACTACAACAGTATCAGTAAAGAAAGGGCCTAAGGTTATTTCGCTGCCTTATGATAATGATATTTAAGGCAAGCTATTATACGCCTG
>CAIOYQ010000241.1 GCA_903862505.1 uncultured Bacteroidota bacterium | reverse complement strand
TTTTTTCATAATTATACCATTTTAAAAAAATTATGCCAATCCAGCTTGTTTTAAAATTGACTTAACAATATCATGTTCTAATACTTCACTTTTACCATGATCAGGGATCGTAACCCTTCCTTTCTTATTAGGATGCTTATACTGCTTATGACTTCCTTTTTGAGCATACAACACCCATCCATCAAGTTCAATTAATTTAATCATTTCTTTGACTTTTTTGATCATTTGGTTGATTTTATAAAGATATACAATTATATATCATTAATAGAAAAAATTTTCAAGCTAATGTGAGACTTTAAAAATGGAATAAACCGCAATGGTCAATAAACTTATTCGTTCGGATATATACTAAGCTTAAAATTAGATGTAAAAAAAGCCCCGCAAATTGCGAGGCTTCTATATATTTATAACAATGTTTTAGAGGAGAAATTACATTTTCTTAGCATCTTCCAAGAACTTAGCCAATCCAATATCGGTTAAAGGATGCTTTAACAATCCTAAGATAGAGTCTAAAGGACAGGTACAAACATCGGCACCAGCTTCAGCTGCTTTTACAATATGCAAAGCATTTCTAATGGATGCTGCTAAAATTTGTGATTGGAAACCTTGTACATCATATATATGACGGATTTGAGCAATCAATTCCATACCATCCCAAGAACTATCGTCTATACGACCAATAAATGGAGATACATACGTTGCACCTGCTTTTGCAGCTAAGATAGCTTGACCAGCAGAAAATATTAAAGTACAGTTGGTACGAATACCATTATCGGTAAACCACTTAATAGCTTTAATACCATCCTTGATCATGGGAACTTTCACCACAATATTTGGGTGAATGGCTGCTAATTTTTTACCTTCTTCCACCATTGTCGCAAAATCGGTAGACAATACTTCGGCACTAATGTCCCCATTTACAATTTCACAAATTGCTTTGTAATGTGCAGCAATGGCAGCTTCTCCTTTAACACCCACTTGGGCCATTAAAGAAGGATTGGTAGTAACACCATCTAAGATGCCTAATTCGTTGGCTTCTTTGATCTGAGCTAAATTGCCTGTGTCGATAAAAAATTTCATATAGGTAGGTTTTTGAAATATTAAAAATGGCAGGCTACTCACATCGCACCGCTCAACCGCTTATCCTTGCTACATTCCTGTCCTGGGGAGATTCTGCAGGAGCTGGTCGTGTAAGACCTGCCGGTGCAAATGTAGGATAAAGGAGGGATTAAAAAAAGGGGAAATAAAGGCTGCTTTGACAAGCGAACATTACCAGTTTTGAGTACTGTTTATAGAGGTAAACCCTAGCAATTGGTCATTCAGGGAGCCCGGAGCTCGGTAATACACCAAGATAGTATAACTGTTTTCTGTTTCAAAGTGATTGCCCTCGGTTTCTGTAAAATCGTCCAAATCATAAGGGACATTGCGGTCTCTTAAAATATAATTGTAACTATAATATCCTTGCTTCAATAAAAGAGTTTTTTGATAGACCCCCTGCTTCACATCAAATTGCATTTCTGCGTTTTGGTCCATCACATTATTCGTGATTGCTCCAATTATAAATAACTTTTGATCCAAATAAGGAATATTGTCTTTAGGTATATAGGTGAACTGCACTTGGGCGTAATCATTTTGATTTTCACTTTGCAAATTATCCGTATTCATTATTAAATATCCACCATTTAAATCCTTGAAAGTAGCGTACAATAAATTAGCTCTTGTACCTTCTGGCTTTACGAGTATTTTAGTCCCACCCTCTTTATTATTAATTTCTGCTACCCTATCTGATCTTAATTGTAAACTTTGCAAATCCAACCATCTGGCTTCCTTACCTGCAGGAAAAACCAATTCTGCCTCGTTGTTAAATTCCAACACCGTATTGCGCATAAAACTAGGTGCAGTAGTCGTTTTGGCTTCATTGTACCTATAGTTCTGAATAACTTTAACTGTCAGCTGGTTGTTTTGAAAATTAGGAATGTTTCTTACATCCACGCTGGCTTTAACACGTTGATGTGTTCTTGAAATATCGCCATCAAAAGGCTCCTGTACCTGCGCATTAATAGTAACCAAATTATCCGCTACATAAAATCTTCGGGTGAAAACAATATTATCTTTATCTCCATTTTTAAAAATCTTTAAAATATAGTTACCCGATAATTTAGGACTACTAAAATTATTAGGGAAACTAAACTGATAATGAAAATATTTTTGGTTGGCAATAGAAGACACAGAAAAGCTGGTTATTTTATTTTGATTAAATCCCTTTACATATTCAAATTCGCTCAAGCCTATAGACTGCCAATTGGTATCTACTAATTCAATTCTATACGCATAGTCCTGATAACTTGCTTTAAAATCATCAAAACTAATTTGCAATGTCCCACCATCATGTAAGGGTATAATGGGGGCTGCTAATGGATTCCCGGCAGGATGAATTAAAACGGTATGAATATTAGGGTCCAATATTCGGTCGGGATTTATTGGATCCAAATTTTGCTGCGCCACTAATTGACCAACACTTAAAAAAAACCCCAATATGATCATCCAGGCAAACCTCATTTTATTGTTTTTACTCCTTACGAAACTAAATGATAAATCTCTATATATAAAGAGAAAAAACTAGTTTTGATGAAAATATACTACTTGTCTACCGCCTTTGATATAGCACGTAAAATTAGTTTCCAAAAGGAAAAAACATATACTCGTTTTATTGTTAGACTTTCTATTGCCGCAACTGCCATTAGTGTCGCAGCTATTATCTTAACCCTGGCCATTGTGAATGGATTTCAGCAAAGTATCTCGGACAAAGTATATCAGTTTTGGGGTCATATCCGCGTGGCTTCGGTAAGTGGTGAACCCATTGAATTAAATCAGAATACAAATGTATTATGGAGTGATTCCGTTGCCTCTGTCACCCCATTTATTAATCAGTCCTGCGTGCTTTCCTATGGTCCCGATATTGAAGGCGTCGTGATGAAAGGGATACCGGCCAATAGCAAAATTCCTTTTGTCATTAAAGGAACGGTTTTTAATACACAGGACACCAGTAGAAACGATATTATAATTTCCGATGCGTTGGCGAATAAATTAAAAATTCCATTAGATAGTAGTATTCGAATTTATTTATTGAACAATGGCAATGTGGTGCAGCGAAAAATGAAAGTGATTGGCTTTTATCATTCGGGCATAGAGGAATATGATAGACAATTTGTGATTGTAGATATTAAAACCATTCAAAAACTACTTAATAACTATGCGCAAATTGAAGGTTTTGCGGTTGGACTTAAAAAAGATATGCCTGTGGACTTAGTGAACGCAGGTTTACTTCATAAAATGCCTAAAAATTGGGTAGCCACTCCTATTAATGAATACTACCCACAAATATTTGATTGGATCAATGTGCAAAATGTAAATAAAAATGTAACTATTTCCATTTTATTAATCATTGCCATAGTAAACTTACTTACCTGTTTATTTATTCTCATGTTGGAAAGGGTGAATATGATTGGCACGCTTACGGCCATGGGCGCTTCTTATTCTTTCTTAAGACAAATATTTTTATACCAAGCCAGTTTTATTTGCTGGATGGGTATTGGTATAGGAAGTGCTATTGGGATTGGATTTGCGTTGTTACAACAGCAATTTCATTTTATTCAACTAGACGAATCGGCTTACTTTATTAAGAACCTGCCTATTCACATGGACTGGATGCAGGTGTTACTTGTTATTGTAAGCACAGCTATTGTTAGTTATGCTTCTTTTTTAATCCCCACACTTTGGATTAAGAAAATTGCACCGGCAAAAGCCATTAAGTTTGATTAGCACTTATATTTTTTCGCGCGCGTACAATTTTTGATCTGCTATTATTGCATCTTCCACTTGGAAAGTACAATGCCTGTTGCCACAGCCGCATTCAAGGACTCGGCTTTGCCAAATTTAGGAATGGAAACAGGATGGGTAATTAAAGATTGAATACCCGGTCTTATTCCTTTGGATTCATTGCCAATGACTAAAAAACCATTCACTGGAATCACTTGTTCGTATATAGAATTACCAGAAAGCAAAGTGCCAATGATAGGCAATTTATGTTGCGCAATAACTTGTTCTATATTCACCACCTGTACTCGTACCCTAAAACAGCTTCCCATGGTACTTTGAATTACTTTAGGATTGTACACACTTGCCGTGTCTTCTGATACGATAATATGATGAATGCCAAACCAATCGGCCGTTCGAATAATGGTGCCCAAATTTCCTGGGTCTTGAATACCATCTAAAACTAAAGTAAGTTGTTTACTATAATCTGCACTTGTTATCTCCTTTTTGTACACCAATGCCAATACCTGATTAGCCGTTTGCAACTGACTTAATCTAGGCAACATAATATCGTCTACTTCCTCAAATTCAATATCTCCGATATCATTGGAACCCAACCAATCCCTAGTGGCATAAATCTTTTTAATTTCAATATTGGACTTTAATGCCTCTTCCAATAGCTTTGGCCCCTCTATCAAATACACAGATTCTTGTATCCAATGTTTTTTTTGGGCAAAAGATTGAATATATTTGAGCTCATTCTTATCCATTTGATGCATGTTATTTACGAGGCTTAAAAATATTAGTTTCTTCTCAAGAATTCCTCTACTTGGGCTTTTATTTTTAATAAATGCTTGTACGGATATAAAAAAGGCAATGGTGCATGACTATCCTAAGGAAAAAGCTTTTGTATACGATAACAAAATTGATGTTAAAGACCCTGAAAATAAGAATGTACTTAGAGATTTAAGCTACAATTTGGATAATTACTGGGACGATAGTTTAAAAGTGCGTAAAATTAGACAGTTTGGCGTTTTTAATACAATTGTTCAACCCACCACCTATTATCCCGAGCGTATTGAAAGAACCATTCAATACATGCGAAACTACTTGGCCACAAAGGGATACAATCAACCTACTTTAAACCTACAAACTAGGGTTGATACTGTAAAAAATGAATGGAGGGTGTATTTAAAAATGGAAGTAGCACTTAATAAAAAAACGATTATAGATACTGTTACCTATCAATTGGGTGACAACGCCTTACAAATTCTTGCAGAAAAAAATACAGCAGGCAGCTTTATAAAAAAGGGGACCGCATTTTCAAATGAATCCATTAACAATGAACTAGATCGACTCGTAGACTTGTTCAGATCCAATGGATATTACTACTTTACCAAAGAAAAAATATTTGCCGAAGTAGATACCATGAATACTGCTTTAATGAAATTAAACTTGGACCCTCTGGCGCAGGTGAATCAAATTCAGGAAGCCATTAATAAATCCAAAGAGAACCCTAGTTGGAAAATTAATTTTCAATTAAGAAATACGACTCCAGCTATTACAAAGACCTACCCTATTCAACAACAAATTTTTTATAGCGATATTAGCTTGGCCGATAATCCTGATAGTGTGATTGTTAAAGGATTAATGAGTGCAGACAGTATTGGAGATGTAATTCAGGAATACAAAAATTCAAAATTTAAAACTCGTCTTTTTTCAGCACAATCCATTATTCATAAAGGAGATTTATTCAACGAACATTATTTTTTTAATACCCTAAATAACCTAAGTGCCTTGGGCGCTTGGCAGCAAATAGATTCTAGAACAACAGTAACCAATGACAGTGTTACACTACATTATCTTTTAGTACCTGCTTTAAGAAGAAGCTTTAGTTTCGACTTAGAAGGAAGTAGAAACACTGCAGAAATTGGAGCGGGTAATCTTTTAGGGATTTCTACCAATTTTACGTTGAGAGATAGAAATGTTCAAAAAAAATCTATCCAATCCATTACCAGTTTTAGAACCGGTGTGGAATTAGATTTAAATAAAGCCAACCTTACCCAAACTCAATTATTAAATATAGGACAAACCTATAGCTTCCCTGGTTTAATGATTCCTTTTAAACCCATTGTGAAGTCCATTAATAGCAATGAAAAAACAAATTTCTCCTTAAATGGATCTTATATTGATAGATTAAACTATTATAAATTAAAGTCCTTTACTACTAGTTGGGGCTATGAGTGGAAGAAAACAAAAAATGGCATGGAAGATATCATTTCCTACAAGCCTATTAATGTTGAATTCTATCAATTAGGAAAATTTGGGAAGTTGGATAGTTTACTTATTTTAAATCCATTCTTAAGATCTTCTTTCAATAATGGTAATGTAATAAGTCAAACCATTAGTTATGTGCATTCTGGCCCTTCACCAAAACACGCCAATCAAAATAATTATTTTAGAATAGGATTTGAAGAAGCGGGTGGACTATTAGGTACTTCGCCAGCAATTCAAAAAAATATTTACAGATACATTAAAGTAGAATTGGAAGTTCGAAAATTAATTCAATACAATTATACCGAACTGGCTTGGCGTTTTATGGGAGGATGGGGAAATAATTATAGCAATGACGGTGCTTTGGGCGGTCAACTTCCTTTCTTTAAACAATTTACTGCGGGAGGCCCTTATAGTATGCGTGCCTGGGGATTAAGACAATTGGGATTGGGTAGTTCTACTTTTTATGATACCAGCCGCATTAGTCAAAACTTTGATCGTTTTGGTGATTTACAACTGGAAACCAATTTGGAGTATCGATTTACGATTGCACAATTGGGTGCTTATAAAATAGGTTCCGCATTGTTTGCAGATATTGGAAATATTTGGAACTCAAGAGATAATAGCCAAGATCCGAATGCAGGATTTAAATTAGACAAACTATATAAAGACTTAGCCGTGGGTGTGGGTACCGGCATTAGAATTGATTTTAATTATTTCACCGTGCGCGTAGATTATGCCATGAAAATGAAAGACCCCACAAGATCTTATAATAATGGATGGATGGATCTGCGAAATATTAAATGGACCGAAGTAAAACCCAATGGCACCAGGGTTAATAATTATGCATGGCAGTTTGGTATTGGACTACCCTTCTAGTGTAGGATCCACTGCAAGTAAAACTTCTACCTCGTCTCTTAGGTCTTCCCATTGTATGGCGTTTTCAATTGTAAAGTCGCCAATTTTAGTGCGTCTTAATGCGCTCATATAAGCACCAACCCCTAAGGCTTCGCCAAAATCATTTACTAAGCTTCTAATATACGTTCCGGTGGAACAGTTTACTTTAAATTCTATATTGGGTAAATCAATTTTTGTAAGTTCAAAATTATCAATCGTAATTTTTCGGGGATCAATTTTCACTTCAATGCCCTGACGTGCTGTTTCATATAAACGCACCCCGTCTTTTTTAATTGCCGAATGTTGTGGAGGCATTTGCAAAATTTCTCCTATAAATTGTTTTGTAGCTGCTTGTATTTGTTCGATAGATAAGTGCTCAATACTTTTTAAATTTTTCGGCTCGGATTCTAAATCATATGTAGCAGTAGTAGCGCCTAATACAAGGGTACCGATATACTCCTTTGCCATGCCCATGTAGTCATTAATTTGCTTGGTACATTTTCCTGTACAAATAATTAAAAGGCCGGTTGCCAAAGGATCTAATGTGCCTGCATGCCCCACTTTTTGAACAAAAGTAATTCCACGTACACGACGTATCATTTTAAAGGAAGTCCATCTAAGTGGCTTATCCATTATCAATACTTTACCTTCTAAAAAAGGGACAAGCACGTCAGGAATAGGTCCTTGTTTCTTCATCTTAATAATTGCTTAGTATGCTCTTGCAAATAAAACGCGTTGCGTAGATGGATTTCCAGATAAAATACATTTTCCTGCTTCCAAAGTATTGTCTAAAGGAATACAACGAATGGTTGCCTTTGTAAGTTCCTTAATTTTTTCTTCCGTTTCTGGTGAGCCATCCCAATGTGCGGAAACAAATCCTGTTTTGGTATCTAAAATATGAACAAACTCATCCCATGCATCTGCTTTGGTGATATGTTCGTCGCGATATTGTTTGGCACGATTAAATAAATTCGATTGTATTTCTAATAATAAATTATTTACCGTCTCCGTTAATCCATCCATTGAAACCGTTGTTTTTTCTTTGGTATCCCGACGTGCAATTTCCACTTGGTTGTTTTCCAAATCTCTTGGTCCCACTGCAATGCGCACGGGCACCCCTTTTAATTCATACTCTGCAAATTTCCAACCTGGTCTTTGATTGTCGGAGTCATCATATTTAACACGAATGCCTGCCGCTTTAAAAGAAGCAACCATGGCATGTACTTTTTCATCTAATATCGCTTTTTGATCATCGCCTTTATAAATTGGTACAATCACTACTTGTATAGGTGCAATTCTTGGAGGCAATACTAAACCCTGGTCATCGCTATGCGTCATTACCAAGCCACCAATTAAACGGGTACTTACTCCCCAGCTAGTTGCCCATACATAATCTAATGTATTGTTCTTATCGGTAAACTTTACATCAAATGCTTTCGCAAAATTTTGTCCAAGAAAATGTGAGGTACCTGCTTGCAATGCTTTTCCATCCTGCATTAAAGCTTCAATACAATAAGTGTCTTCTGCTCCGGCAAATCTTTCATTTGCAGACTTTACTCCTTTTATTACGGGCACTGCCATCCAGTTTTCCGCAAAGTCCGCATATACATTTAGCATTTGCACGGTTTCTGCAATCGCTTCTTCCTTGGTTGCATGGGCAGTATGACCTTCCTGCCATAAAAATTCGGCAGTACGTAAAAATAATCTTGTTCTCATTTCCCAACGCACCACATTGGCCCATTGATTAATTAGAATAGGTAAGTCTCTGTAGGATTGGATCCAGTTTTTAAAGGTGTTCCAAATAATGGCTTCACTGGTTGGACGAACAATTAACTCTTCCTCCAATTTCGCTTCCGGGTCCACCATTAGCTTTCCTTTATTATTTGGATCGGTTTTTAAACGATAATGCGTAACAATTGCGCATTCTTTCGCAAAACCTTCGGCATTTTTCTCTTCCGCCTCAAATAAGGACTTTGGCACAAACAATGGGAAATAGGCGTTTTGGTGCCCCGTATCCTTAAACATCTTGTCTAAAGCTGCTTGCATATTCTCCCACAATGCATACCCGTAAGGCTTAATAACCATACAACCCCTTACTGCACTATAGTCAGCTAATTCGCCTTTTAATACTAGGTCGTTATACCATTGTGAGTAGTCCTGCGCCCTTGTGGTTAATTCCTTTGCCATTTTTTAATAAATCTTAACAATTTTAGTTCTAAAAACAATCTACGAAAAAAGACCTATATCATAATTATTCGTAGCTTTGAAGTAGCAAATGTATGCTAATTTAAGGGCATATAAAAACCTAAACTCTTTCAATATGAAAACGCTTATAACCTACTCCCCACTAAAGCTTATGGCTTTAGGTTTGGTTTTAATTAGTTGTATTGCTACAAGTTGCACTAGTTTGCAACAAACAACAGTAGCGGCAACCGACGACTTGTATTTCACACCAAGTGCAGAAGCGGCAACAAAAACAATTGCATCAACTAATAACAAACGTTCTAACGACCAATTACAATCCGAGGACGAACAAGAATATCAGGACTATCAAAGCTACCCGGATGATCGCTATTTAAGATTAAAAGTTACGAATAGAAATCGTTGGGCTGCCATTGATGATTTTGGATATTGGAACGACCCTAGATTTAGTATGAATATGGGACTTGCCTATGGTGGATGGGGCGGCGGATTCGGTGGATGGGGCGGCGGATTCGGTGGATGGGGTGGCGGATTTGGTGGATGGGGTGGCGGATTCGGTGGATGGGGTGGCGGATTTGGTGGATGGGGTGGCGGATTCGGTGGATGGGGCGGCGGATTTGGTGGATGGGGCGGCGGATTTGGCTATGGCGGATGGGACCCTTTCTGGGGAGGTGGATTTGGTGGATGGGATCCTTTCTGGGGTGGCGGATTTGGTGGATGGGGTGGCGGATTTGGCTATGGCGGATGGAACCCATATAATGCTGGCTATTGGAACCCTTATGGTTACTATTATGCTGGTGGTTACGGTATTGGATATGGTGGATATGGTGGTGGTTATTTGGCTGGTTTTGAAACACGCAGAGTTCATTATCAAGATCCAAGAGCTACCCAAAACAGTGCACCAGGTTTAGCTGCATACCAACGTAAATCAAGTGCTGGTAATTTTAACAACACAACCAATACAATAAACGGAAATACTAGATATACTGGCAACACCAACTTGAATAGCAACTTTGGAAGTTTATTAAAAAGAGTGGTTACCAATAATACAAATGTAAATAATGCAAATAGCTGGGACAGACCTAGTCGTTCTTTTAATAATAATAATCAGTTTAAACCTTCAAGTACGAATTCAAGTAGCAACAATAATTCAAACTATTCGCCTTCAATAAATACCAATACAAATACAGGGGGCAGAAGTGGCGGGTTTAACAGCGCTGGTTCATCTTCAGGCGGAGGACGTGCACCACGTGGAGGTAATTAATAAAAATCATCGTGCTTTTAAAATAATTCAAATATGAAAAAAATATTTTTACTGATCTGTTTAGGGTCAAGTTTAACAATGTATGCGCAGGATCCCGAAGATGCATTAAAACTTTCTTGGTTTGCCCCTAAAGGAACAGCAAGAAGCAATGCATTGGGTGGTGCGATGGGTTCATTAGGCGGTGACTTATCTTCCAACCATATTAACCCAGCAGGACTTGGTTTTTATAAATCTAGCGAATTCCTATTTACACCTACCTTCCTGTCTAACTCAAATAAATTTAATTATTTAGGGAAGGCTTCTTCTTCAACAGATAGTAGAGGAAATTTTGGAACTGTAGGAATGGTATTTGCAGATGGCAGAAAGAAAAACAATTGGACGAGCTCTGCATTCTCTATAACATTTACTCAAATAGCAGATTACAATAATCGCATGCGTTTTAGTGGTCGTAATAATTTTAGTAGCTTCTCTGAAAAGTATTTAGAAGAATTGGTGAATGACCAAGCTGATACTTTATCCGCATTAGATAATTATATTTTTGGAAGCTCCCTTGCCTTTAGGACCTATTTAGTGGATACCACCGCTGACGCAACGGGTGTCGTGAATGGTTACCAAAGCTTAGTGCCTATTTCAACAGGTGTCAACCAAGTATATGATGCTCAAACAAGTGGAAGCTATAATGAACTAGCATTTGGATGGGGTGGGAATGTGGAAGATAAATTATACATGGGGGCAAGTTTTATTATGCCTATGATTAATTATAATCGAAGTACTACCTACTCAGAAGTAGATGCCACCAACAACCCAAACAACCAATTTGGAGGTTTTGTTTTTAATGAAAACTTTAGTTCAAGAGGTTGGGGTATTGGCGCAAAATTTGGTGTGATCTATAAGCCCCAATCTTTTTTAAGGGTGGGATTCTCTTTACAAACTCCACAATTAATCTCATTTAGAGACAAAGTTAGTGCGGACATGACCACTAATACCGAAAGTTATGCAGGGACACAGTCGGCTAGCTCTTATGATTTAAATAATGGCTATCCTGGATCAAGAGAATACACCATTGCAACACCTACTAAAGCTACATTTAGTGGTAGTTACTTTTTTGCGATGCCTAATAAGCCCACTCAACCATTAGGTTTTATTAGTGCCGATATTGAATGGGTAAATTATGCAGGGACTCGTTTTTATGCAAACACCTACGATGAACAAAGTACAGACTACTATAATGCACTCAATCAAACCAATAAAGCAATTTATAAAAACAACGTAAATTTAAAAATTGGTTCTGAATTAAAATTAAATAGCAATTGGATGTTGAGAGCGGGTACTTCATACTATGGTTCACCATACAAAGATGAAGATATCAAAGCTTCACTTATGACTGTAAGTGGAGGTATTGGTTATAGAACAAATCGTCATTTTATAGACTTTACCATCGTAAATACTGCAACTAAAGATGCTATTTTCCCTTATCGTTTAAACGATAAGCCTAATACCTATGCTAGTTTAACAGGCAATAGATTAATGTTTAATATTGGTTACGGAATTAGATTCTAGTATTCGATGCGAAATCGAACCGCATTAGTTACAGATCATTTAATATGTCGCTGTTAGCAGCGAGCAAGCATAAAAAAAGCGCATCCGAGGATGCGCTTTTTTTTAGGAGAGCGTGAGCTTGTCAGGATCACAATTCATTGATATTATTTTAAGTCCGTTACTTTCAACCCTTGATTCGCTTTCATATCGGTGTACTTAATATTAATTTTCATTTGTCCCATATCCATCACTTCTTCGCTTGCAATTTGAATACCGTTCACTAATTTATAAGCTTTGTAATATTGCTGCTGTGTTACCGTACCTTGCCCAGGCACTTCTTGTGAAACAGCTGTTTTTACCAATAAAAAACTAGTAGCATCATAAAAACGGTGAGATACTTTTCCAGAAGGGGTAGTTACTTCCATATCAATGGCGTCTTTTCCATCTACTTTTTCAGCACCTACAATTTTTAGTTTATACCCCTTTGCTAAATAGGTTTGCTCAGGAATAATTACGGCAGCTTCATCCAAACCTTCCTTCAATTCGTCGGTTATTGGCGCTTCCATTCCTTGTTGATTAACTGAATACTTGCCGTTTACAACAGACTGCTTCATAATGGCCATACCACCCATGGACATTACCGATACTGCATTGCCTGGCATAATGATGGTTTGTTTAACGTCTAATGATTGACCCATTACAGAAGCGGTACCTTTTAATTGTAAATCTTTAATGGCAGTAATGGCTTCTTTTCCTCCCGCTGCAGCCACTACTTTTTGTATAAGTACTGCTGGTGTTAAGGATGCATCCGCTTTAGCTTCGGTAGGCGCAGCTATTTCATTACCCTCAATATCAAAATATTTCACAGGACCATATTTATCCAACCCTTTTGCGATTTGTTTTGCATTACCAACAATGACAATATGCATTTTTGAGGTATTCAATAAAGCTTTACCTGCATCCTGCACTTTTTGCGCATCCACTGCAGCTAAATTGGTTAAATACTTTTGGTAATAATCTGCAGGTAAATTGTTTTGTGCAATTTTTAAAGCAAATCCAGCTATGGTTGCAGGATTTTCTAAGGAACGCGCAAAACCACCTGATAAATAATTTTTCATTCTACTTAATTCTGCATCACCCACTTTTTCATTTAGGATAATATTAATTTCACGCAATAACTCTTGTACTGAGCTATCTGTTTTTTCATTTCGAACGGAAGCGGACGCTTCAAATATGCCCACTTGACGGCTTGGATTCAGATTAGAATAGGCGCCATAGGTAAACGCATGTTTTTCGCGAAGGTTCGCAAACAAACGACCAGAGAAACCGCCGCCTAATATATTATTCATAACAGAACCTGCTATTACATTGGATGATCCCGGAAGTAAATCAACCGTAGTTGCTATCGTAACCACACTTTGTACACTTGCTGGTCGATCAATAATGGCAACATAGGTTTGATTAGGCAATGCTGGTTTCACAAAATTTTGTTTTGTTGCAGTTCCCTTCGCCCATGATCCAAAACTTTTTTCTGCCAAATCCTTTGCTACTGCAGGCTCAATGTCACCTACAAAAACCAAATAAGCCATATTGGGTTTCCAATACGTACTTAAAAATGATTTAACATCATTAATCGTAATACTATTCACAGTTTTAGTAGTCATCATTTCACCATAAGGATGTGAAGCACCATACACTAACTTTTTCACTACATTTCCTGAAATTGCATCCGCATCATCTTTACTTGATTCTATTCCAGACAATGTTTGTTTACGAATTTTCTCCAATTCATCGTTAGCCAATGCAGGCTGAAGCACTACCTCCGCCATTAAGGACATTAATGCAGGGAAATTAGATTTAAGTGCGCTCACCGCTGCAGACTGACTTGAAGTAGACATGGTTCCGCCTAAAAATTCAACCGCTTCGTCTAATTGTGCTTTTGATTTAGTGGTGGTGCCTCTTTTTAATAACTGACCCGCCATTTCTGCAACACCCGCTTTATCGCCTTCTGCAAAACCATCATAATCAAATGCAAGAGATGCAGTTACTCTTGGCAATTTTGTATTTTTAACTACAAATACTTGCATCCCATTCGCTAAAGTGAATTTAACTGGGTTACCTATTTGTATTAGGGGTGCTTTTCCTGGCGCTGGCGCTTTTGAACGGTCTATTGTTTGTGCCATTGAAACGATGGGCAACAATAATAAAGCGATATATATCTGTTTTTTCATAAAATTATTTTTTGTATTGTGCATTTCAATTACGCAATTACTTTGTAGTTGATTTTTCTTTTGGTACATAATAGAGAACAACACGATTGTCCTTATTTAAATATTTTTTTGCCACATTTAATACATCCTGTCTAGTTACCTTATTGTATTTATCCAATTCTGTATTAATTAAATTAGCATCTCCAAAATACACTTCATTATTGGCTAAGCTTTCAGCAATGCCTGCCATGGTGCCATTACTCGTAACAATTTGTGTGGTAATTTGATTCTTTACTTTTTGAAATTCTCTCTCCCCCACTAAATCTGTTTTCAAGTCATTAACGATACTATCCATACTTAACTCCAAGGCTTCAATTTTCACACCCATATTTGCAATGGCCAAAGTAATAAACAACCCCTCATCCTCATTAAAAAATGGTGCAGATTGCGCAGCCACTGCTTGTTGTTTTTTATCTACCAATGTTTTATTCATTCTAGAAGACTCTCCACCTGATAAAATAGTGGACAATACATTAAAAGCATAATATTCATCGCCTCCTTGCTTAGGCGCTCTATAAGCCTGAAACACGCCTGGTAATTGAATATTATCTTGAATCACATCTCTTACTTCCCTGCCCAAGGCTGGCTCCTGAATGGTAGGTCTTGGAATTACATTGGCTCCTTTTTGAATAGGACCAAAATATGCTTCAATTTTCTGTTTTACATCTGCCTTATTAAAATCACCTGCAATGGATAACACGCAATTGTTGGGAACATAAAAAGTTTTATAAAATTGAATGAACTCCTCTAGTTTAGCCGCGTTTAAATGATCCATACTTCCTATCGGCGCCCATTGATACGGGTGTACCTTAAAAGCACGCTTTAACATTTCAGTTAAAAAACTTCCATAAGGTCGATTGTCCATTCTTTGTCTTTTTTCCTCCTTCACTACTTCACGTTGTGTGTTCACGCCGATTTGTTCAATTTTCGCATGCATCATTCGCTCACTTTCTAACCACAAACCCAAATCCACTTGATTGGAAGGCAATAACTCATAATAAAAAGTACGGTCCTGAGAAGTATTTGCATTTAATGCACCCCCCGCATTGGTGATATATTTATCAAACTCGCCACGCTTAATATTTTCAGATCCTTCAAACAATAAATGTTCAAAGAAATGCGCAAAACCTGTGCGTGCGGTATCCTCATTTTTTGAACCTACATGATATAGGGCAGTAACAGCTACCACTGGTGCACTATGATCCTCGTGTAATATCACTTTTAACCCATTGGGTAATGTGTATTTTTCAAACTGTATGGTTTGTCCTTGCGCAAATAATTGGGCAATGGTAAAACTGCATACAAAAAACAGCAATACTTTTTTCTGCATAAAATAAATTTATAATTAAAATTGAAGCTAAAATTACGTCAAATTGTGCTAAAAACTCTTAAAAAATGTTAAGCTTTATCCTCCAATGATATGATCGATTGTAATGCTAGACGCAAGGTACCACTTAATTTCAGGGTCTTTTTTAAACCAAGTCATTTGCCTTTTCGCATAATGTCTCGTATTTTGCTGTATCAATTCAATGACCCTTGATTTTTCTACTTTCCCGTCAAAAAAGGGCTGCCATTCACTATACCCAACAGTTTGTAACGCATTTAATTGTAAATGAGGTAGTAGTGATTTTACCTCCTGCTCCAAGCCTTCCTCCACCATATTCATAACTCTTTGGTTAATACGATCATATAACATTTCCCTAGGCATTTCTAGCCCAATTTTAACAATATTAAAAGGGCGCGTAATTTTATTTTTATGCTGAAAATTTACGATGGATTCGCCGGTGCCCAACTTAACTTCTAAGGCACGCATTAACCTTTGCGGATTTTGCTGCTCTCCTTTTTCCCAATAAATAGGATCCTTTACGGACAGTTCCTTTTGCAACCATCTTAAACCCAATTTTTCATATTGCTGAATGATTTCCGCTCTTATTTTGGGATCAATTTCAGGAATCATATCTAAGCCCTCACAAAATGCCTTAATATATAAACCCGTTCCACCTAACATCACTATTGCATCCTTGGTTTTGAACAATGCTTCTGCTTTGTCCAATGCATAGCACTCAAACACGGACGCATTGATGGTATCCTGTATAGTATGACTTGCTATAAAATGATGTGGTACTGCTTCCAATTCGGATTTACTAGGTCTGGCTACTCCAATGTTCATTTCCTGATAACATTGACGCGCATCGGCAGAAATAATTTCGGTATGCAAGGCTTGCGCCAATGAAATGGCAAATGCAGTTTTACCAACCGCAGTTGGTCCTACAATAATATATACAGTTTTAACTAAAGACAATTTATTGATATTTAAAAGCGGTTGTGCAATCTCGCTTCATTAAAAACTAAAATAAAAAAAAGTGCAATTTATAAAACACTTAGTAAGCTTCGAATGAATCATCCAAGAAACCAGACTCCTTCTCCTCTTCGCCATCATCCGCTTCTTCTTCATCAGAGTCATCAGCATCTGCTCCTGTATCAGACGCATAAGAGTCATCTCCTGTATCAGACGCATTCGCGTCTTCTTCCCCTTCTTCACCAAATCCCTCTTTTGCTTCTGACAAATCATACTTTTCTTCAATGTCTGCAAAGTTTTTGCCTAATAACCCTTTGGAACCATATTGCATAGGGCCCACTCCTTCTGTTCTTGAAATAATCGGATAACTTAATGTTAAATTCGCATCCGCATTTTTAATCACCTGTATTAGCTCAATTAAAAAAGTCCATGATTTATTGAAATCATATAAATAAATAAAGTGCTGATTGGTGTCAATGATTTCTGTTCCAATGGCAGTCTCAGTCATTAATAATGGAGCTGCTACATATTCCTTTTCATAAACTTCCTTACTAATTTCTCTACCTCTTTTCCAAATATCATTGCTTCTAAAAAAAGTAGCATTGTGTATTTGATCAAATTCAAAGGCCTTTAAAATAATTTCATGTAGTTCCAGAAAACTTTGTGTATGCTTTACTAAAACGTCTCTGTAAATTGCATCATCCTCCTCCCAATATACCCTAAACTTTAAAATGGCCATACTTTAAATTTGAAACGCTAAATTACTATTTTATTACAGGAAATAAGCCTAGTTGGGCTGCTTCTTTCAACATAAAATCATAAGCGGCATCCTGATCATTGGGAATAACCCCATCCAATATGGCTTCTCTTATTGCATCCTTAATCATTCCCACTTGTTTGGAGGGGGTAATATTAAAAATTTGCATAATCATTTCTCCCGTAATGGGTGGTTGCCAATTGCGAATGCTATCTTTTTCCTCTACTTCTTGCAAGCGCACTTTTACAAATTCAAAACCTTGCAAATACCTTTTTACTTTAGTTTGATTTTTACTGGTAATATCTGCAGCACACAATAACATCAGTGACTCTATATCATCTCCCGCATCAAATAATAATCTTCTAATGGCACTATCTGTTACCGTTTCTTTGGTTAAGGAAATAGGACGCAAATGCAAAGCCACTAATTTTTGGACCATCTTCATTTTTTCATTCAATGGTAATTTTAACTGCGTAAATATTTTAGGAACCATTCTTGCACCAACTACTTCATGGCCATGGAAGGTCCAACCAAATCCAGGTTCAAATCTTTTTGTTTTAGGCTTTGCAATATCATGTAATAAGGCAGCCCACCTTAACCAAATATCATTGGAGGTACTCGCTACATTATCTAACACCTGAAGCGTGTGGGAAAAATTATCCTTATGTCCAATGCCATCTAATGTTTCAGCGCCTTCTAGTTGTAATAACAATGGAAATATATGTTGCAATAATCCTGCTTCTTTTAATAGATACCAACCTTTCGATGGCGTCTTGGTCATCATTATTTTTTGCAATTCATCTGTAATACGTTCTTGAGAAACAATACTGATGCGATCTGCAATTTGTTGAATGCCTTTAAAAGTTTCCTCCGTAATAGTAAAATCTAACTGCGTTGCAAAACGAATAGCGCGCATCATACGCAATGGATCATCGTCAAATGTTTGTGCAGGTGCTAAAGGCGTTTTCAAGATTTTATTTTGTAAATCTTCTAGTCCACCAAAAGGATCAATGATATGTCCAAAATGCGCTACATTTAATTCAATGGCTAAAGCATTTACAGTGAAGTCTCTCCTATTTTGATCATCCTTTATGGTACCCGGACTTACTTCGGGTTTGCGACTATGACGTGCGTAGCTTTCTTTTCTTGCTCCCACAAATTCAATTTCTATATCATCAAATTTCACCTGCGCCGTACCAAAGGTTTTAAATAATGAAACGGGTGGATTTGGATGAAACAATTTGGAAAAAGCCTGAGCCAATGCCATGCCATCTCCAATACAAACCACATCAATATCCTTAGTGGGACGTTCCAATATTTTGTCCCGTACAAATCCTCCCACTGCAAAGGCAGGTACCCCTATTTTGGCGGCAGCTTCGGCTACTGCTTTTAATAGTGCTGTTTCTCGTGAAGTGAGTTGGAGTTGCATGGCGCAAATGTACTAATGTTGCGTCATTTGTACCAATGGAGCGTATAATTGTTGCATTTGAATACTCATAGCGCAATTAAAATGTGCCAAAGGGCAGGCTTTTTTACCATGAATACCACAGGGCTTACAGGACAATGCCTTTTCTGTTTGCACAATAAAGGACTGATCAGATAAAGGTCCATATCCAAAATCCGGAATAGTAGAACAATAGATAGCCACCACAGGTGCATTTACTGCCGAAGCAAAATGCATAGGCGCCGAATCATTTACATAATTCAACACCGCTCCTTTTTGCATTGCAGCAGAACTTAAAAAATTAAATTGCCCAGCCACATTCACCACTCTGTTTTTAATCCTTGCATTTGCGGCAATCCCATTTACAATTTGATCCCCTATTTTACGATCCCCTGGCCCACCAATAATATATACATTACCGCTGTAATCTAATGTATTTAAAAATTGAACCCATTGATCAATGGGAAATTGTTTCGTATACCAAACAGAGGCCGGAGCAATACATATATAGGGTTGTGATTGGAATGATTTTACTTTTTCCAAGTCGGAAGGAGCAGGATATAATTTTGGATTACATAAAGGAATATCCTCATCCAAAAATTGAATCAATGCATGATTTTTTTGTATTTCATGTAAGCCCGTTTGCATGGCTTCATGTTTTACTTTATGGGTAAATAAAAATGAAAACGGATTTTTATCAAATCCAATGGTAACCATTGCCTTTGAAAAAGCCGTCCACAAACCAGTGGCGGCATACCTTTGCACATTTATCAAAACATCATATTGTTGGGCACGTATTTGTTTTAAAACTTTTAACCAATTTGCATATTTGTTTTGTTGCTTATCCCAAATAATTACATTACTTATATATGGGTGTTGCGCAAACAAAGCTTCATTTCCTTTTCTTACTACAATATCAATTGTTGCAGTTGGATACTTTTCATGCAGGGATTCTAGAAGTGCCGAAGATAATACGACATCACCAATAAAAGCAGTTTGTATAATCCCAATTTTTTGCATGCAATGAATTTTCTTTTATTTAGTGGGTCAATTATTAGGGTCTGATAATAATTAATTGCCCAGTTTCATCCCATTTAATGATAGAGGAAGGTTGTTGTAATTCGTTCTCTTCCCTACGATGCTTTACAACATAATCTACTCCTTCCACAATCTCCATTGAAATATCATTGAAACAAAGTGCTGTAGGATAAGAAGAAATATTTGCAGAAGTACTCACAATAGGTTTACCATATTGATGAATTAATTCCTTACAAAACTGATCCTTACAAACACGAATAGCAACCGAACCATCATCTGACATTAAATTGTTTGCTAAATTTTTTGCATTTTGATAAATGACAGTGGTAGGTTTATGAATGCCTTTGATATAATCAAATACTTGCAGTTCATTTATCTCTACATAATTTAATATCGATTGCTCATCATGCACTAATATGATCATCGCTTTTGAATCTGCTCTCTTTTTAAGTTCAAAAATTCGCTTCACTGCAGCTTCATTGGTCGCATCACAGCCAATGCCCCAAACGGTATCGGTGGGGTACAATATGATTCCTCCTTTTTGAAGTACTTCAAGGCAGGCTTGTATATCATCATGGTTCGCAAACATGCTGCAAATTAAACAATACCTGTTATAAAATAGGTGCTTTATTGTGCAAAAGAATTGGTTTAAAATAAATTTTGAGCATGTATTTTTGCCAAAATTGACAATAATGGACTTACAAACTAAAATTGAAGCAGCATGGAATGACCGTGCATTATTAAAGGACGAAATTTATAGCAATGCAATTCGGGAAGTGATTGAAGAAGTAGACAAAGGAAGATTAAGAGTAGCGGAACCCAGAGAAAATAATTGGGTAGTAAACGAATGGGTAAAGCAAGCCATCCTAATGTATTTTGGTATTCAACAAATGCAAACCTGGGAATTAGCCCCCTTTGAATTTCATGATAAGATGTTATTAAAATCGGGTTATGCAGCATTAGGCGTTAGAGCAGTTCCGCATGCCATTGCAAGATATGGTGCCTATTTAGCAAAGAATGTTGTGCTTATGCCAAGCTATGTAAATATTGGCGCTTTTGTAGACGAAGGAACTATGGTAGATACTTGGGCCACAGTAGGTAGCTGTGCGCAAATTGGCAAGAATGTGCACCTAAGTGGTGGTGTTGGCATTGGTGGTGTTTTAGAACCATTGCAAGCGAGCCCTGTGATTGTGGAAGATGGGTGTTTTATTGGTAGCAGATGTATTGTGGTAGAAGGGGTACACTTAGAAAAAGAAGTGGTATTGGGCGCCAATGTAGTGTTAACCAAGAGTACTAAGATTATTGATGTAAGCGGCGATACCCCTATTGAATATAAAGGACGCGTACCAGCTAGAAGCGTGGTGATCCCAGGTGCTTATTCTAAAACTTTCCCAGCTGGAGATTACCATGTGAATTGTGCTTTAATCATAGGTCAACGTAAAACAAGTACCGATTTAAAGACAAGCTTAAATGAAGCCTTAAGAGATTTTAATGTTGCGGTATAAGAAAGAGGTGGTTTCAAAAAAGTTGGGGTGACAGAGACGAATCCCCACCACCCCGATTATCCTTCCCCCAAAGGATAATATTTTTTATATATTTAATATTTCTTTAATTTGATAGATTAGTAGTTTTTACTATAACGCAAATTTGCTATAAAGTATTCGTCTAAAATCTATTTTACACAATTTTAGGTGTGAAAATCTTTATTTATTCTTTATT
>CAIOYQ010000240.1 GCA_903862505.1 uncultured Bacteroidota bacterium | reverse complement strand
TGTTTCACCACCTACACGCACCACTTCATTTTCTTCGGGCGTTTTTCCAAGGGGTACTAAATCATGCGGAAGGTTCGGAAACTGCACAATCACTTGTTGCAAATTCACTTCTACGGCAGCCATTTGTTCTTTCAATGGCTCAATTTGTTTCTTCCATTCTGCTACCTCATTTTTCAATGCATCTGCTTTGTCCTTTTCGCCTTTTGCCATATGTCCGCCAACTTCTTTGGAAGCAGCATTTACCTTGGACTGAATGTCGTCAAATGATGCTTGTAACAGCTTTCTTTGATCGTCAATGGCAATTACTTCGTCCACTAAATTCAAATTAGCGAAGTGCTTAATGGCCAATTTCTTTTTAGCCAGCTCCGTATTTTGGCGCAAAAAGTTTACTTGTAGCATAAAACAAATTTTGGCAAAGATAATCAAACCATCCTACTAAGTACTGATATCCCCTACCTTTGCTTAAAATAGACATATATATACATGGCCAATATAAAAGACGATTTACAGACAAGATGGTGGGATTTAGAGAAGAAGCTAATGGATCAGTTTGGGAAAAAGCCCGACACGGAAGCTGTCCTTTTCCTAGTTGGATTACAGGAGACTGGTTTTATTAGGGAAAAAATTACCAAGGAGCAGAAGCAGGACCTGATGCATATTGCTATTTGTAGCATCTTGTCCCCAAGTGGCTATTATATACTGGAGGGTAAAGACGAGGAAGGCTGGCCGCATTTTAAACAATTAAAGCAACTGCCCGTAATGGACCTGATGGAGCAAGAGGTGTTCTTAAAAGAGCATATTTTGCTGTATTTTGATAATATTCGCTATTAGCAGATTGGTTTTTTGTGGATTTTATAGATATTTGCAATAATAAAAAAACAAACTATGCAATTCCCTGCCGACTTACGTTACACAAAGGATCACGAATGGATTAAAATTGAAGGTAATACTGCTACGATTGGTATTACCGATTTTGCTCAAGGCGAGTTGGGTGATATTGTATATTTAGATATTAATACAGTGGGCAAAAGCTTAGAAGCAGAAGCAGTTTTTGGAACGGTAGAAGCCGTGAAAACAGTAAGTGATTTATTCCTTCCTATTGCAGGCACCATTGCAGAAGTAAACCCTGCATTGACCGCTAATCCCGAATTGGTAAACACGGATCCTTATGGTGCTGGTTGGATGGTAAAAGTAACCGTAGCCAATCCCTCAGACTTCGATCAATTAATGACCAGCGAAGCATACGCAAACTTGGTGCACTAATTCTATTCAATGAAAACATGGTTATGGGTGATTGCAGAAATTGTAATCATATTTGTTTTATTAAGTTTGCCTGGTAACAGTTTTCACACATCATCAAATTGGTTTGGTTTCCTTCCTATTGATAAAATAGTGCATATTGGATTGTTTGGATCCTTAGCCTTTTCTTTATTTTACCACTTTGAAAAATCAACTTATCAAAGGTTAAAATCGGTAAGGGCAAAAGCATATGTACTTATTTTTTGCATGCTCTATGGTATTGCCATGGAATACTATCAAAAGTATTATGTACCAAGTAGAGGCTTTGAGGTAGCAGATATGTTAGCAGATACCGTGGGCGCTATCTTAGCTTTACCTATCTTTACTTGGCTATTAAATAAATCCATCATAAAGAGAAACGGATGATATGGGTATAGAAAAAGACATACAGCAAGCTAATTTCAGAAATGAGTTTCAGAAAATGGGGATCAATATCATTTTCACAGCCAATTGGTTAAATGAACATATTGGTAGCTTTCTATGTAAAGAAGATGTCACCGTACAACAATATAATATACTTAGAATTCTAAGAGGAAGTGAAGTGCCATTAAGTACTTTACAAATTAGAGAACGCATGTTAGATAAGATGAGCGATACAAGTAGAATCGTAGATCGTTTAATTGTAAAAGATTTAGTACAAAAATCAGCATGTAAAGCAGACAAACGATTGGTAGATATCACTTTAACTGAAAAGGGATTGCAACTAGTAACAAAATTAGATCAGTACAATGATCAAATTGACGCCAACCTAAAAGGTGTTTCAGCAGCAGAAGCATCCACAATTAATCAAATATTAGATAAGTTACGCAGCGCCGTAAATAATAAATAATTTAAATCAAACTTATGCGATTTATACTAAGCATGCTATTTGTAGGATCTAGCCTTATGGCCATAGCACAACCAAAATTAGAAGATAAAAACGTTTTCGAATTTAGAGGAGTGTGGGTCGCATCGGTTATTAATATAGACTGGCCAAGCAAACCGGGTTTGACCAATGATGCACAAAAAAATGAATTTATAGCACTTTTAGATATGCATCAGAAAAATGGCATGAACGCCATCATCATGCAAATTCGTCCAGCAGGAGATGCATTATACCCTTCTACACTAGAACCTTGGAGCGAATATTTAATGGGCCAACAAGGCTTGCCTCCGAGTCCTTTTTATGACCCATTGCAATTTATGATTTCAGAAACACATAAACGTGGTATGGAATTTCATGCATGGATCAATCCATATCGTGCCGTGTTTAATACCGAAAAATCAAGTATTGCGCCTAATCATTTAACCAAAACACATCCGGAATGGTTTGTGACATACGATAATAAAAAAATATTCAACCCTGGTTTACCTGAAGTTTGGAAACATGTCAACAGAGTGATTAGTGATATCGTAACTAGATACGAGGTGGACGCTATTCACCTAGATGATTATTTTTATCCATACAAAGTACCTGGAAAAGAATTTAATGATGAAGCTGCTTATAAAAAATATGGCAATAATTTAGCTAAGGATGATTGGAGAAGAAGCAATTGCGATACCATTATAAAACAAATGTCTGCAACCATTCATAATATTAAACCGGGCGTTCAGTTTGGCATAAGCCCCTTTGGTGTATGGCGCAATAAATCACAGGATCCCGACGGCAGCAACACCAAAGCCGGTGTAACGAACTATGACGACTTATATGCAGATATCATGCTTTGGGAAAAAAAGGGCTGGGTAGATTATATCGTTCCTCAATTGTATTGGGAACATGGTCACGCGCTAGCAGATTACGATGAACTCGTAAATTGGTGGGATCAACATAGTCATAATAGAAATTTATATATTGGACATGGTATTTACCGAGCAGGCACTACACCAAATTGGAAAAGTCCCAATGAAATTCCTTACCAAATTAAAAGTTTAAGGAGTTTAAAAAACACAAGGGGCAGCGCTTATTTTAGTAGCAAAACATTTAACACCAACCCCAACCATTGGAACGATACCTTACAAAATAATTATTATCGTAAGCCAGCATTACAACCTACTATGCCATGGTTGGTGCAGTATGAAGTTGCTACACCGGTAGTAAAAAAAATAGAGGCTGCATCTTATTCAGTGGAAGTAATTGATGCGAAAAAAGTAAAACAATTTGCTATTTTAAGTAAGACAAATAATGCTTATGCCGTTGAAGCAATTGTTTCTGGCGCAACCAAGCAGATTGATTTTAAGAAATTAAGTATTAGCAAACAAGCCGATACCCAATATTTCCTGGTTGCAATTGGACTGCAGAACCAGCTAAGTAAAATGGTTGCTTTGTAATTAAGATTCGTAAATTCGCTTTAAAGGCGTACTCTGATTTCCTTTAATGATAAGGGGAACATGCTCTACTACGGTCATGTCATTGTCTAGTCCAAAAGCTTTTTGATCGCTTTGTGCCAATTGTTTAATATTAAAGTATGCATCCATAATAAAGTCCTCTCTAATGCTTAACTCGTTTTCAATACTAAAGAAGCTTTCTATAATTACATAAGTAATGTCGGTATGGAAATCCTTACTCTTCAATGATTCGTATTTACTATAAATACCCAATTCATGGGATTCATTTAATTCCTGCATCACTTTCTTAAAGCAAATATTAATTCTAGGTTGAATTCTAAATCCTAATTTAAAGTCCACACGCATTACTTTGTCATCCACCAATTCACGTATACTGTATTCCATACCATAAGGAGAATCGGTACGGTCAATATGTATAAACCAATAAATATCGGCACGTTTTGGTTTACGATTTAAGATAGAGTCAATAATTCTATGCTCAATTTCTCTATGGTTATTCGCTTTTGTTAAATACACTAAATGGGTTGCATACTTAGGCATATCCTTATCCGCACTTAAATCCACTAAAGGCTCCAAGTAGTCTTTTAATTTTACAAAATCTAAATATCGGTTGGCAATTTTTCTTGCTCGGTGCCAAATCATCATCACAAAAATCATACTCAAAGAGAAAACAAATGTGATATAGGCTTCTTTGATTTTAACTGCATTCGCAACAAAGAATGAAATTTCAACTACACTAAAAATACCAATGATTATAGCTACTGGCAAATGACCCCACCTGCGCACATTTAACAAATAAAAATTCATTAATATAGTTGTTGAAATCATCGTAATGATAATGGAAAAACCATACGCTGCTTCCATATGCTCTACCTTCCTAAAAAATAAAATCATGGTGATACAGCCTACCCACAATAAAAAGTTTAAAGAAGGGATATAAATTTGTCCTTTTTGATCTGTTGGGAACTTCACCGTTACACGTGGCCAAAAGTTTAAACTAATGGCTTCATTTATTAAAGTAAACGAACCACTAATTAATGCCTGGCTTGCAATAATGGTAGCTAAAGTAGCAATGGCAATACCCACTAATAAAAACCAATGAGGCATCATTTCAAAAAACGGGTTCATATTAGAAGGGCTTTCACCAAGATGTTGCATTAACCATGCACCTTGACCCATATAACTCATCACTAAAGCAATTTTAACAAACATCCAACTCACTTGAATGTTTTGACGACCACAGTGTCCTAAGTCACTATACAAGGCTTCCGCTCCAGTTGTACATAAAAACACCGCACCTAGCAACCAAAATCCTTTGGGGTAATTAACTAGTAAATCATACGCATAATAGGGATTCAAAGACTTGAATATTTGAACATGATCTGCAACTTGAATGAACCCCAGAATAAATAACATGGAAAACCAGACAAGCATAACAGGTCCAAATGCAAACCCAATGATTTTAGTTCCAAAACGTTGAAAGAAAAATATTACAGAAATGATTGCTACGACAATTCCTACGGTTAGATTGTTACCTGGTACAAAAACCTTCTCCAAGCCTTTTACGCCTCCCAATCCTTCAATAGCAGACGCCACGGAAATGGGTGGTGTAATCATTCCATCGGCTAATAACATGGCTGCTCCTATAATGGCAGGAACATAAATCCATTTTACGTATCTATTAATTAAAGCATAAAGTGAAAAAATTCCGCCCTCTCCTTTATTGTCTGCCCTAAGCGTTAAAAAAACATATTTGAAAGTGGTTTGTAAAGTAAGGGTCCAAAATACACAGGAGATGGCGCCGTATACCAATTGTTCAGTTATAACTCTATTATTAATAATTGACTTGAATACGTATAATGGAGAAGTTCCAATATCGCCGTAAATAATTCCAAGGGTAACAATCAATCCTGCTGCAGAAAGTTTCTGTGCCTGTCTACCGTTTGTGTGTGCCATGAAGCAAATAATAAATTGAGAACAAAGTTTACGCTTTTTAGCATAACTCAACACATTAATGCAAAGTATTTTAAAAAAACTTTAAATTAAATACTAAGGCTTGTAAGTGCCAAAAAGTGCTTCAACTGCTTTAATCCTGAAATCAAAAATGCCTTGCAACTGCTTTTTGACCAAAATCACTTGGGCAATATCTCCCAAAAAGCCTAACGGAATTTTATAATGGACAATATCTTCCATGCAAACCCCACCAGGAATGGCTTTGAAATGGTGCTGATGATGCCAAAGGCTATAAGGACCAAATCGCTGCTCATCTACAAAATACTTTCCTTCCTGTACATGCGTTATCTCCGTCATCCAATACATAGGTATACCCAATAGTGGGCTTACCGTGTATTCAATAATTTGCCCTGGATACATTTTCTCCCCATGGTGCTTACTTATAATGTTGAAACCCATTTTTGCAGGGGTAATTTTAGCCAAATTGGCGGGGCTACTAAAAAAATCCCAAGCCTTATCCATGGGAATGGGTAAATTTTGGACGGTGTGTAAACTATATACTTTTGACATACAATTATAACAAGGATTGGCTCCTTTTGTTGTCCATATTTAAAGGAAAGCCATTAATTTTATAGAATGATTAGTAAGTTGGAACAAGCAAAGGCTTTTGAAGCAGTTTATGAAAGTTTAAACGAACAACAGAAAGTTGCCGTCAACTCCATCGAAGGACCCGTAATGGTCATTGCCGGACCTGGAACAGGGAAAACACAAATTTTAGGTGCACGTATTGGTAAAATATTACTTGAAACCGATACCGCTCCAGAAAATATTCTTTGTCTCACTTATACAGACGCAGGGGCCATTGCCATGCGCAAACGCTTAGTGAGCATGATAGGCACTAGTGCTTATAAAGTTAATATATCCACCTTTCACTCCTTTTGTAATGATATCATCCAGGATAATTTGTCCCTTTTTGATAAAACCAACTTGGATGCTATTTCGGAATTAGAAAAAATTGAATTACTCAAAAAATTAATTGACGGATTTGATAAAACCAATCCATTAAAAAGATATCGCGGAGATATTTATTTTGAAATGAGTAATTTGGCTAAACTGTTTAGTGCTATGAAAAAAGAGGGTTGGAAACCTTCCTTCCTAATAGAAAAAGTGGATGATTATATCAAAGAGATCCCATTTAGAGATGCGTTTATTTACAAAAGAAAATACAAGCAATTTGAAGCGGGTGCTTTAAAGCAAGGACTGGTGGATAATGAATTAGAAAAAATGGCAAAGCTTAGAGCAGCCATTGAAAGCTTTGATGTGTACCAAAAATTAATGAAGGACCGCAATAGATATGATTTTGAAGATATGATTAACTGGGTAATTAACGCTTTTAAGGAAAATAAAAACCTGCTTGCACAATACCAGGAACGTTTCTTATACATATTAGTAGACGAATTTCAAGATACGAGTGGGACCCAAAATGAATTGGTGCAACTGCTCGTGAATTATTGGGATCAACCTAATTTATTTGTAGTAGGTGACGACGATCAAAGTATTTTTAGATTCCAAGGTGCTAACGTGGAGAACATGCTGCACTTTCAAAACCAATACGCGCAGGATATGCTAACGATTGTATTAGAAAATAACTACAGGTCTACGCAACCCATACTAGATGCTTCTACGATTGTAATTAATAATAATCAAGAAAGGTTGGTCAATAAGATTGAGGGTTTAGAAAAAAAATTGATTGCAGCGCACCCAGATAATCAAATAAATAATATTGCCCCTAAAGTAGTTTCCTATCAGCTACCCGAGGAAGAAATGATTGACATTACAGAACAAATTGTACAACTTACTTATAATGGAATCGCGCCCAATCAAATTGCAGTATTGTATAAGGAGCATAAATATGGAGAAGAAATTGCACACTTTTTACAACAAAAAAACATTCCGGTATATACCAAACGTACCGCCAATTTACTAGACCAAATTTTAGTAAAACAAATTATTACCATACTAGACTACTTAATTTGTGAGCTAGATCAACCATACGAGGGCGCGAATTTATTATTTGAAATATTGCATTTTAAATGGTGGAATATTTCTCCTATTACTATTGCCAAGATAACTTTTGAAGCCAATCAATTAAAATATGGCAGTCCTGAAAACTCCTTTAGAAAGGTACTTGTTGACAAAACACAACAAGTACAAGGCAGCTTGTTTCTAGAAGGTGGCGTTCCGGAGCTGGCTAAAGCAGTGCAGGTATTGGAATCTTTAATCAACGAGGTGCCCAATGTAACCTTATTAAACTTAGTGGAGCAGGTACTCCAAAAAACAGGTATTATTCAAACGGTACTTCAATCTGCCAATAAAGGTTTTGAGCTGGAAGTAATTACTAAATTTTTTGATTTTATAAAAGAGGAAACGCATCGTCGCCCAAGCTTAAATTTAAAAGACTTAGTAACCATGCTTGAGCTGATGCAAAAAGAGGGAATTCGATTGCCAATGGCCATTACCACAGGTGGAGTTAGCGGCGTGAATTTACTTACAACGCACGGGAGCAAAGGCTTGGAGTTTGAATATGTATTTGTTGCTGGAACCAACGCGCACTTTTGGGAAAAGAAAAGAGCTTCCAATAATATTGGATATAGTCTACCAGATACGGTATTCAGTACCTTAGAAAATACCGATGATAAGGAGGAGTTAAGAAGGTTGTTTTATGTAGCCCTCACACGTGCTAAAAAAGAGATACAAATATCCTACGTGCTAAATCGAGCAGATGGAAAAGTGGCTGAGCCGAGTCAATTTATTATTGAATTAATTGAGGGCAATGAAAAATTCATAATCAACAAACAGCTTGAGGAAGAAATTAAAATGCAATACAAACTGCTACACATTCAAAGCACCGTGCCCCCTCAAATCAGACAATTAGAGGATGATTTTATAAGCCCTAAATTGGAACAGTTTACCATGAATGTAACTGCTTTGAACAATTATTTAAAATGCCCTCTACACTTCTATTTCAATAGTTTAATTCGCGTGCCATCTGGAAAATCCGAAGCCACTACTTTTGGCTCTGCCGTGCATGATGCATTAAATAAACTATTTAAAAAAATGCAGGAGCGAGGTAACGTATTCCCAGATAAACAGGAGTTGGTGCAAGACTTTAACTATTACATGGCAAGGCATAGAGAGGCTTTCACACAGGTAGAATATAATAGAAGGAAAGAACAAGGAGAAATAGTACTCACTCGCTATTACGATGAGTACATGCAAACCTGGAATAAAGTAGTTACGACAGAATATAGAATTAATAACGTGGTACTTAATGGCATTCCTTTAAAAGGGGCGATTGATAAAATTGAGTTTAATGGAAAACAAGTAGTAGTGATTGATTATAAAACAGGAAGTGTAGAAAATGCAAAAGAAAAACTAATTGCACCCAACGAAAAATATCCAGATGGAGGAGACTATTGGAGACAAGCTGTTTTTTATAAAATTTTATTAAACCATCATCCGAAAAACTGGGAAGTGACAACCGCAGAATTCGATTTTGTTGAACCTAACAAAAAGAAGCAGTTTGAAAAAGCGTCTGTTGCCATCAGCGATGCCGACATCACTACCGTAACACAACAAATACATACAGTTTGGCAAAAAATACAAGAAAAGGACTTTTATACGGGTTGCGGCAAACCAGAATGCCATTGGTGCAATTTTGTTAAAAACAATGAGTTAACGGTTGCTTTACATCAAATCCCCAATGGAGATTTGGAAGAATCTGACTAAGTTTGTGCCTATGAAAAAGAGATTGATTTTCTGTTCCATTATTATTAAAACCTTAGTGACCATTTATCTGGCAACTTCCTTCACTTCATGTGCCAATATTGTACCACCAAGTGGTGGACCAAGAGACAGTATCCCGCCTTATCGTATTAAAGCAAATCCAATAGATTCAGCAATAAATGTTCAACCAAAAGAAATCTTAATTCAGTTTAACGAATACATAAACACTACCAGCCTGCAAGAAAATGTAGTGGTTTCACCCAGTATGAAAACCAATCCAATGATTGAATCAATTTTGGATAGAGTAAAAATTCGAATAAAAGATACATTACTACCTAATACAACCTATAGTATTCAATTTGGGAATGCCATTAAAGATGTGAACGAGGGTAATATGGCTAAGGATTATACTTACGTGTTTAGTACGGGCAATTATTTGGACAGTGGGAAAATTCAAGGCACAGCGATGCTTGCCGAAACCGGAAAAGTGGATAGTACTTTAATTGTAATATTGCAGCCAAGCAACAATGATACTGCCATTTTTAAGAACAGGCCCTTGTATTATGCTAAAATAAATGGGAAAGGAAAGTTTTCATTTAACTACTTGCCTTATAATGAATTCAATGTTTTTGTATTGCCCAATGACTATACAAAAAAGTATGACGACAGCACAAAGCAATTTGCATTTTTAGAAAATCCTGTCAAAGTAACCAGATCAAAAGATTCCATTCATTTATTTGTTTTTCAGGCATTTCAAAGAACAGAAAAGAAAAAAGTAGTCAATACAAAAGCGCTTAAAAGGAATACACCCTCTTTAGTTTATACTAAAAGTTTGGAAGGAAAGCAACAGGATTTATTATTCCCGCTTCAGCTTTCATTTGAAACACCAATACATTTAAACGATAGCTTTCCCATCGTATTAACAGATACTTTAAACAATGTAATCAAAGGCTTTGTAGTGAAACTGGATACCCCCGAAGCGCGTAAAATTGAAATACAACATGCATGGCCAAGTGATACTAAATTTCGTTTGATCGTGCCTCAACGTGGGATAAAAGATTCACTTGAAAATACACTTGTAAAAAATGACACCCTTGTATTTACAACCAAACCAAAAAATGCATACGGTGCATCTGAGATAAAAATAAATGGATATGAAAAATATAAGAATCCAATATTATTATTAACACAAGATGAAAAAATAAAATTTAAGTTCCCGGTCAATCAAACTACTTTGAAAATTGCACAATTACCTCCCGGAGAGTTTCAACTTAAAATTTTAGAAGACGAGAATCAGAATGGAAAGTGGGATACAGGAAGTTATGGTTTTGAAAAGCGTAAAAAGCAACCTGAAAAAGTTTGGAGCCTGCCTCAGAAACTTAATATAAGAGCAGACTGGGACAACGAGTTGAATATTACAATTAATAAGTAGTTTTACAAATCATTTGTCCCTATGCAATTACCTTCCTCTTTACTTGAAAATGCAGTAGCAGAATTTGCTAAGTTGCCAGGCATCGGTAAGAAAACGGCATTAAGATTGGTATTGCATTTATTAAAGCAAGAAAAAGACATTACTACCCAATTTGGAGAAACACTTCAAAAAATGCGCAACGAAATTCAATTTTGTCAAAAATGTTACAATATTAGTGATGGAAGTATTTGTTCTATTTGTGCAAATTCCGGAAGACAAAAAGATACCATTTGCGTAGTAGAAAATATTAGAGATGTCATAGCCATTGAAAATACGCAACAATATCATGGAACCTACCATGTATTGGGTGGCATCATCTCTCCTTTGGATGGCATTGGTCCCGAACAATTAACCATTGAGCCACTCATTGAAAGAGTAAATAAGGATCAGGTAACAGAATTGGTTTTTGCCTTAAACCCTACCATTCAGGGAGACACAACCATCTATTATATACAAAAGAAATTGGCTAGCAACCCCTGCCGCATCACCACCATTGCAAGGGGCATTGCTTTTGGCGGGGAGTTAGAGTATGCCGACGAAATGACCTTGGGCAAGAGCATCTCCAATAGACAGCCTATACAACAATATATAAAATAGATTGTTATTATTTAAATAACTACTTTTGATGTTCAAACATTGAAATAAATTTATATCTATATGAAAAAAATATTCACCCTACTCTGCCTTACCATTTTTATTGTAAATATAGCCCAAGCACAAAGGGCTTTTGAAACTAAAACTGCAACCGTTCGCTTTATTGCACTAGACGATAAAGACATTGAAGCTGTCAATAGGGAAGCAACAAGTCGCCTAGAAGCCAATGGTGGTTTAACTTTCAATATGGCAGCAACAGGATTTCATTTTGACATTAAAAAAATGGAAGAGCATTTTAACGCTGATTATATTGAGAGCAAAAAATTTCCACGCGTTACTTTTAACGGTCAAATAACCAATTTTAATACGGTTAACTTCACTAAAAACGGGAAATATCCAGTTACCGTTACAGGTACCATGCAGGTACATGGGGTAAATAAAGCCATTCAAGCCAATGGATCCGTAGAAATTATAAATGGGGTGCCCAAAGCAAGTGCTCAATTTACAGTTCGCCTTAAAGACTTTGGTATGGATGGTATTTTAATCAGTTTTGTTGCAGATAAGGTGAATGTAGAAGTGAGTGCCAGCTACTAATTAAGTACTTTTTTTAATAGTCATGCCCTTTATTTGGCTAAAAGCCAATACTAAGCTAACTTTGCCCCGCATTGCAGGCGGATTTGTTTATTGTTCACCCTGCTTTCCGAAAGGAAAAAAATAGAACTAATAAACGATACTATTATATCTCCTCCATTTTTATAGTATTATTAGTTGCTGTCTTTTTCTTTTGGATACGTGCATAAAAATTTAATTATGTCAATTCAAGAGAATCTCAAAAAAAGAATATTAATTATTGATGGCGCCATGGGCACCATGATTCAGCGTCATAAATTAACGGAAGCAGATTACCGTGGAACAAGGTTTGCCAATTGGCCATCCGATGTAAAAGGAAATAATGATTTATTGTGTATTACCCAACCCGCCATTGTCACTGGCATTCATTTGCAATATTTAGAAGCAGGTGCTGACATTATTGAAACCAATACATTCAGTAGTACTAATATCGCTATGGCTGATTATGACATGCAGGATTTGGCTTATGAATTAAATGTCGCTGCAGCTAAATGTGCGAGAGAAGCCATCACTCAATACAAATCAAAGCATCCCAATGCAACTGAAAAATATATTGCGGGTGCCATTGGACCATTGAATAAAACTTTAAGTTTATCTCCGGATGTAAATAACCCCGGATTCCGCGCAGTCACATTTGATGAAGTGGTTGTCGCATAT
>CAIOYQ010000239.1 GCA_903862505.1 uncultured Bacteroidota bacterium | reverse complement strand
TTAAAGCATAGATTCTCAATAATTTACCTATAGTAATTTTTTTGTTTAGTCTTTTTTTAAAATAATTAAACAAAATATCAAATCTTCCCCTTATTTTTGTTTAGCATTATTACTTAAATGTTAAACAAAAAGAAATGTCAAACGCCGAATTTAGTTTACTCCTAACCGAAAACGCCGAATTTTTAAGACCCTTTGCTATTAATCTAACAAAGGATCATGAGACCGCTAAGGACCTTTTTCAGGAAACCTTATATCGTGCTTTTTCCAATAAAGATAAGTACAACGTAGGTACCAATATTAAAGCTTGGTTGTATACGATTATGCGTAATATTTTTATAAATGATTACCGTAAGCGTTCAAAGCAATCCGTTATATTTGATAGTACCCCTAATGATTATATTATTGATCAAACACACTCTAAAGTGTTGAATCAAGGAATGACTAATTTAAATATGCGTGAAGTGAATCAAATGATATTTGATTTACCAGAATTATTTAGAATCCCATTTAATTTGTATTTTGAAGGGTATAAGTATAATGAAATTGCCGAAGAATTAGGAGAGCCCTTGGGAACTATAAAAAGTAGGATTCATTTTGCGCGAAAAATTTTGAAACAAAAAATAGTAAGATATTAAACCTAATATGCCTTCACCCAATAAACAGGTCTTAGTGATAGGTGCCGGATTTGCAGGCCTTTCTGCTGCAAGTTTTTTAGCACAAAAAGGTTGGCAGGTCACCGTTATTGAACAACATGACACGCCGGGTGGAAGAGCAAGAAAATTTGAGACGAATGGTTTTGTTTTTGACATGGGACCAAGTTGGTATTGGATGCCCGATGTCTTTGAAAAATACTTTGCAAAGTTTGGGAAAAAAGTGAGTGATTACTATCAACTCAAAAGACTAGATCCTTCCTATCGTGTATATTTTGAGGGTACACATTGGGATATGCCTGCCAACTATACGGAATTACAAAATTTATTAGAATCGGTGGAACCCGGAGCTGCAAAGGCTTTGGATGCATTCATGGAAGAGGCAAAGTATAAGTATGAAGTGGGCGTAGGTAAATTAGTACACAAGCCAGGCCAGTCATTATTTGAATTTATAGAATGGGATGTGATTAAAGGTGTTTTTAAGTTGGACATCTTTAAAAATATGAAAAAGCATGTTGCTCATTTTTTTAAGCATCCTTATATTCAGTCTATCATGGAGTTTCCGGTTTTGTTCCTAGGAGCATTGCCTGAAAAAACGCCTGCTTTATATTCCTTAATGAATTATGCCGATATTAAAGGAGGCACATGGTATCCAGAAAAAGGAATGTACAGTATTGTAGATGGCATGTATAAGGTGGCAATTGAACAAGGTGTGCAATTTAAATTTGGAGAACAGGTAAGGAATATAAATGTGGTGAATGGTGTGGCAAAATCGGCAAGCACCCTAAAGAAACTTACCAATGAACAAAAAGAGTATCAGTTTGATGTAATTGTGGGTGCCGGAGATTATCATCACATTGAAACTAAATTATTGGATGCTAGATATCAATCTTATACCACTAAATACTGGGATGAAAGATTAATGGCGCCAAGTTCTATTTTATACTATGTGGGCTTAAATAAAAAACTAACCGGTGTACAGCATCATAATTTATTTTTTGATACTGATTTTGGCATTCATGGAAAAGAGATTTATACAAATCCAGCTTGGCCCAAAGATCCTCTGTTTTATGCCAGTTTCCCATCGGTAACGGACCCGACTGTGGCACCTGCGGGACAGGAAAATATGTTTTTATTAATCCCAATTGCTGCGGGTTTGACTGGAGATACAGAAGAAATTAGAAATATGTATTTTGATAAAATCGTAGCACGTATGGAACAAAGATTCGGTCAAACTATTTCAGATTCAATTGTTTATAAAAAGTCTTTTGCCGTTTCAGATTTCATTTCAGAATATCATTCCTTTAAAGGGAATGCATATGGATTGGCAAATACGTTGATGCAAACTGCAATTTTAAAGCCTTCTTGTAAAAGTAAAAAGATAAATAATTTATATTACACCGGACAATTAACCGTTCCAGGTCCAGGGGTCCCTCCAAGTTTAATAAGTGGGGAAGTGGTCGCTGCATTGGTGAATAAAAATTTTAATCAGGAATAAACATGTCAACCTTCCAACTATATAATCAAGTAACTGCGGAAACGAGTAAACAAACTACTTTAATGTATAGTTCAAGCTTTTCATCGGCCATCAAATTATTGCATGAAGATCTGCGCCAACCCATTTATGATGTATACGGATTAGTGCGCTATGCAGACGAGATAGTAGATACATTTCATGATTTTGATAAGGCTAAACTATTAGCGCAATTTAAAATAGACACCTATAATGCTATTGAGCAGGGGATAAGTTTAAATCCAATTTTACATCGTTTTCAACTTACTTTTAGAAAATACAATATTGGGCAGGATTTGGTGGAAGCTTTCTTTAATAGCATGGAAATGGATTTAAGTAAGCAGGATTATGATGCAGCAGCTTATCAAAACTATATCTATGGTAGTGCGGAGGTGGTTGGCTTAATGTGTTTACATATATTCTGTGATGGAAATAAAGAAAAATATGAGCAATTAAGATCATCGGCGCAAAGTTTAGGGGCTGCCTTTCAGAAAGTTAATTTCTTAAGAGATATCAAAGCCGACTTTGAAGGTTTAGAGCGTATGTATTTTCCCAATTGTGATTTTACCAATTTCAAGCCAGAGGATAAGCAGCAAATTGAAGCGGATATTCAAGCTGATTTCTCTGCTGCCTTAAAAGGTATTAAATTACTCCCTATTAAGGCTCGTTTTGGAGTTTATGTAGCCTATAAATACTATTATACCCTCTATAAAAAAATTAGAAAAACACAGCACGATTCTATTTTGCATACCCGCATAAGAATTCCGGATTATGGCAAGCTTTTTATATTAGCAAAAGCCAAAATTCGTAGCCAGTTAAATTTGTTATAGTACCTTTACCTTATAAAATTGATTTATTATGATTTTTATTGCAGTAACATTGTTGACTTTTGCAATTATGGAAGGAGTTACCTGGTTAACGCATCGTTTTGTGATGCATGGATTTTTATGGTATTTACATGAGGATCATCATCAGCCAACGGGTCATTTTTTTGAAAAAAACGATGCCTTCTTTTTAATATTTGCTGTGCCTAGCATGGCTTGTATTTTTTATGGCAATTTTGTTGGCCCAATATGGATAGCCGCTATCGGAACAGGCGTTGCGATGTATGGCTTTGCTTATTTTATAGTACATGAAGTTATTATACATCAGCGTATTAAGTGGTTTACAAAGTCAAATAATAGGTATATAAAAGCCATTCGTTGGGCACATAAAATGCATCATAAGCATATAGGCAAAGAAGATAGTGAAAGCTTTGGTATGTTAATCGTTGCTAAAAAATACTGGGATAAGGTTCGTCAAGATGAACGCATTCAAGCCAATGGAAACTAATTCCCATATTTTACATGAAGATATTTATGATATTATTATAGCCGGTGCTGGCTGTTCAGGACTTTCTTTGTTGTATTCCATTTTAAATACGTCTTCGCTGAAAGATCAAAAAATTTTGGTGGTGGATAAGTCTTTTGAAAAAGCCAATGATCGCACCTGGTGTTTTTGGGAAAAAGAGGCGGGCGTGTTTGAATCCTTGGTTTGTAAAAACTGGGATCAAATTTCAATTCATAAAAATGATTTCTCTACCACAATGCCCACAGTTCCTTTTTCTTACAAAATGATACAAGGCTTAGATTTTTATAAGCATGTAATGGATTACGCGAAACAATTTAAAAATGTTTATTGGCAGGAAGCAACCATCACATCTATGGAAACAGAAGGGCTTCATCAAAAGGGATCATTGCCTACAAATGCGATTATTCATTGGGAAGGGGGGATGGCGAAGGGTCATAAAGTATTCTCCAGTATTTTGCCAATCGATGATTTGTATACGATGAGTCAAACCATTCAAACCGAACCATTTTTATGGCAACACTTTAAAGGGCATTTAATTGAATTTGAAAATCCTGTTTTTGATGCGCAAATTGCTAGATTAATGGATTTTAATGTAGATCAACATGGAGCAACAGGTTTTATGTATGTACTTCCTTTAAATAATAAAAAGGCTCTGGTGGAATACACTTTATTTTCAAAAAATTTGTTGAAACCCGATGCCTATGCACTTCAAATTACTAATTATCTTCAAAAGCATTATCCAGATCAAGCATATACCATAGTTCACGAAGAAATAGGCGCTATTCCTATGACAACCCAGTCATTGGCAAAAAGTAGTGCCCCTATATTTGTGATTGGTACTTTAGGGAATGCTGTGAAGGCCAGCACTGGGTATGCTTTTCATTTTATTCAAGCACAGGCAAAGCAAATTGTAAAACAATTAGAAAAAGGGGCTCAGGTGCAAACCGAAGTGCACGATACTAGACATCAATTTTATGATGCGGTATTATTATATATCCTGTATCATGATTTAATGGAGGGAAGTGAAAT
>CAIOYQ010000238.1 GCA_903862505.1 uncultured Bacteroidota bacterium | reverse complement strand
TGACTAATGGTTTTGGTGCTTATTTTGGTACAATTGCAAGCAGTTGGTTGATTGACCATTATTATAAATTTCCAAATGGATCAACTGATTGGTCAGGGGCATGGATATTCTTTGCCGGATACTCCTTGGTAGTGGCGCTTTTGTTTGGCCTTTTGTTTAAACAGAAAAAACAAGATAATGATACAGAGGCGATTAGTCTCGGCAATCATTGATTTTCTTCCTTTTTGCGATTCAACAAAAAAAGCATATCTTTGCACCTCAAAAATCATTAAGGTGTCATACGGAGTCAAATTATTTTCTGGTCGAGCTTCTGAAAAATTAGCGCATGATATCGCTAAATCTTATGGAACAAGCCTTGGAGATGTGAAAGTTACTGTTTTTAGTGATGGTGAATTTCAACCTTCTTTTGAAGAAACTGTGCGTGGTCAAGATGTGTTTTTAATGCAATCAACCATGCCTCCAAGTGATAATCTTTTTGAATTACTATTACTTATTGACGCAGCAAGGAGAGCATCTGCTCGAAAAATTATTGCTGTTATTCCCTATTTTGGTTTTGCACGTCAAGATCGTAAAGATAAACCGAGAGTTGCAATTGGAGCAAAACTTGTAGCAAACATGCTAATGGCTGCAGGAGTTGACCGTGTAATTACTATGGATTTACATGCAGATCAAATTCAAGGTTTCTTTGAAGTACCAGTAGATCATCTTTTTGCATCCACGTTGTTTATGAAAGAGCTAGAAAAGCTTGATCTTGATAATATTGTATTGGCAGCACCAGATGTTGGTGGGGCTAAGCGGGCAAACTCTTATGCCAAGAAACTAAATACAGGTTTGGCACTTTGTCACAAAAACAGAAAAAAAGCAAATGAAATTGCCGAAATGACCGTAATTGGTGATGTAGTAGGTAAAGATGTTGTGATAATTGATGATATGTGCGATACTGCTGGAACATTAACAACCGCTGCGGATCTTTTTATTTCCAAAGGAGCTAAAAGTGTTCGTGCGTTTTGTACTCACGCCGTGCTTTCTGGTCCGGCTTTCGATAGAATTAATAATTCTAAACTAACTGAATTGGTGGTAACAGACACTATTCCCCTATCACAAACAAGTGATAAAATCCGGGTTGTTTCTGTTTCCTATTTATTCGCCGATGTAATTAAACGATTAATCAACAACGAATCCATTTCATCCCATTTTGTAATATCTTAAATAAATAAATAATGAAAACAGCACAGTTGAGCGGTTCACTCCGAGTGAACGTAGGGAAAAAGGACGCTACTGCACTTAGAAATGCAGGAAGAGTTCCTTGTGTGCTTTACGGTACGGGTGAACAAACCCATTTCCACGTAAAGTTAAACGATATTGAAAAAATCGTTTTATCTCCAGAGGTTTATCAAGTGGAACTTGATGTTGAGGGTAAAAAAGCACGTGGTATTATCCGTGAATTACAACAGCACCCTGTTACCGATCGTATTAGACACGTTGACTTCCTTGAAATTACTGACTCTAAACCAGTAACTGTTGGTTTACCAGTTAGATTAACTGGGTCATCTCGCGGAGTTTTGGCGGGAGGTCGTTTAATGCAAGTATTTAGAATTTTACGTTGTACGGGTCTTGCACAAGATTTACCAGATGCAATCACATTAGATATTACTAAAATACGTATCGGACAATCGATTCGTGTGAAAGCAATTGATATTCCAGGAGTAACTTTCTTAGATCCGGCAAATGCAGTTGTAGTTTCCGTTAAAATGGCTCGTGGAGCTGTTAAGGGAGCTGATGCTGATGATGACGAAGAGGAAGAAGAAGCTTAAGATTTCTTATAACCAGATCATACAAGTCGCTTTCGGGCGACTTTTTTGTGTCTTAAAACCTGAGATTATTAAAACAAAGTCAAAATTAATTTAAAGACTTTGTTACAAGGCAGATTTTATAAGGGATAGCGGGTTATTACGTTAAAAGCTAACGTAGAAATAGGTTTTTAATTAGGACTAGGATTCGCAATTTCACCTCTAAACAGCAATCTATTTCCTTTTTTTTGCATCGAAATATGACAATATTTCGATTTAAAAAATATCGGGTCTCACTATTTACAGGTGTTTTTGACAACGTTTGAATAACAGAACTCAGGTTTAAAGAATCGCAGGAGACCTATCGGATAATATTTCCATGGATTGGTTAGCAATATCAACCCCAATAATTTTAGGTATTGTTCTAGAACAATGGCGCGACCATAATCCAAT
>CAIOYQ010000237.1 GCA_903862505.1 uncultured Bacteroidota bacterium | reverse complement strand
TATTTTTCCAACAAAAAAGGACTCCACTTAAGCAATGGATGAGTACATATTCCACCAAGCATTGAAAGACGCATCGTCCGTAAATGAAAGATCCCGGATACACAGTGGTATTGGTTTCGTCCATAAAATATTTGGACTGGTGTTGCCAGTCGGCCATCACTAATATGTTTAGGGTTGGCTTCCACTCTGCTGAAAATGTTCCCCAAAACCTTGGCGCCGCATTCATTTCATTACCACTTACATTCACCCCTTTCAAAATAGTGGATGTATAACGGTGGCTTGCATTTGTACCCACAAAGTTGACTGTCCAATGATTAGATAGCTTGTATTTAATTTGATACTCTAAGCCCATATGTTTTGTACTACCCGTATTTTGATTCAGGTTAACGCCATCAGGTTGTCTTACGGAAACAATTTCGTTATTTCCATTCATTTGGTAAGCACTTATTTCCATATGCCATTGTTTGCTAGTATACCAAAGGCCTGTCTCTATATTATAAAAGTACTGAGGCAATAGATAAGGAACCTTGATGGCATTGTACATTTCTGTTATTTGAGGAGGCACAAATCCTTTGCTATAATTAAGATATCCTCCAAAATTATTTTTATTATAAGTGAATCCAATTTTTGGTGTAAACTGATTAAAATTATTATTGCTACTTGGCGTACCGGTAACTATTTGGTTGCGAAATAAATATTCAAATTGATCATAGCGCATGGAAATATTCATATTCACATATTTACCCAAATTTGTAAGTAAATTAATATATATAGCTGCATTCTGAATATCCGTTTGGTAATTTGTAAGCAAGGAATCCTTGGAAGGGTAGGAAAAGGAAGTAAATTTTCCTTGTATTGAATCCTTGATGACATCAATATATTTAGCTTTTAATTTTTGTTGTGTATTGTCAAAGCTTCCGCCTGCAATGATTTTACTATGTAAACTTGGAATAGAAAGGATATGTTGAAAATCGAATACGATAGAATGAAACAAATTGCTATTGGTTTGCCCTTTAAATTTTATAGGGTTATTGGTTGATGCAATGGCGTAGGTTGGATTTTGATCCATTTGATTGTCTCGATATAAGACGTTGAACACCGATTGATGATATGCATTCCAATTGTATTCCAAATTTTGCCTCAATCTTAAAGCATTTAATTGACGATAGGTAAAAGTTTGTAGGGACTTAAAATTCTGTTCTACAAAACGGATACTGTCAACCGATCCGGTCATTTGAGCGTAATAATCAATGTATTGTAGCGTTTGGAAGCCCTTCCATTTTTCATTGAATAAAAAGTCATGACGAATGCTGAATGCTTTTTTTGAATAATTACTATAATCAATGGGTCCATTCTTTTGACCACCCCAATTGGCATTTAATAACCATCCTCCTTTTTTTGTAGGCAAACCAATGCTAGCCTCTACTCTTTTAAACCCTAAACTGTTTATTTGATTGGCTAGCTCAACTGTTTTTTTTGTAGGAGCGGCTTTAGTGAAAAAATTGACGACGCCACCAATCGCTTCTGCTCCATATAAGGAAGAAGCGGGACCTTTAATAATTTCAATATGATCTGTGAATGTATTATTTATTTCAATTAAAGCGTTGTTGCTAAATAATCCACTTGTTCTAATAGGCATGCCGTCTTCGAGGTATAAATAAAGCCCTTTTAAAGAAATTGGTTGCCTAATAGACATCATATGTTGTTCATTGCCAATGCTTGGCATATATACTCCAGGTACCTTATTTAATAAAAAATCAATTCTTGTAACGTTTTCCTTTTTTAGTGTGGTTGCACTTAAAATTGAAATTGCAATAGGGGCTTCCTTTCTATTTTGATTTAATTTATTGGCAGTAACCAGAATGGTATCCAACTGACTGTTGACAGGACTTTGTGCCATTCCTTTTATTTGGAATAGTGTAAATGATATATATAAAAGCCGTAAACAAATCTTCATTATTGTAAAAATAGTACTTAATTTAGTTTAACCTTCATGAACTATAAAATTCATATTATGAAAAAAACAATCCAGGTAATTTTATTTTGTGGTCTTTTATTTCCGTCTTTCGCGCAGGTTAAAACAGTGAGAGAACAAGCAACTATTATCAACGAGCTTTTATCAGACCGATTAAATAATTTATTGCCTAGCTTAATGAGTAAGCATAATATTGACTGCTGGGTGTTAATGACAAGAGAATACAATGAGGACCCCATTATAAAAACCATGTTGCCCGCAGAGTGGCTTTCAGCAAGAAGACGAACCATATTGGTGTTTTATAATAATCCTCAGTCTGGTAAAATGGAAAAATATGCGATTGCAAGGTATTCGGTAGGTAAAGAAATACAGGCTGCTTGGGATGTGGCCAAAACACCTGATCAATGGGAAGCGCTTGTGGGGCTACTTACTAAGCTACAGCCTAAGCAAATTGCATTAAATATATCTTCTGACTTTGGACATGCCGATGGCTTAGACCATACCGAGTATATGGAGTTGATGAGTTATTTAAGTATTGAACAAAAGTCAAAAGTAATATCCTCCCAACCTTTGGCGGTTGCTTGGTTGGAAACAAGAACTGAAAAGGAGATGGCTTATTATCCTACACTTTTAGAAATCACACATCAAATTATTAAAGAAGGGTTTAGTAATAAAGTAATTAAGGTGGATGAAACCACCACCTCCGATTTAGAATGGTGGTTTAGACAAAAATTAAGCGATTTGGGTTTGAGCACCTGGTTTCACCCCTCTGTGGAAATACAAAGAAGAAATGCAAAGAACAAGGAGGAAGTAATACATAGAGGTGATTTTTTACATGTTGATTTTGGCATTTCCTATTTAAGACTTAATTCTGATGTACAAGAACATGCATATGTGTTATTAGCCAATGAGAAAAATATACCCCAAAATTTAGTGCAAGCTTTTGAACAAACCAACCAGCTGCAGGATATTTTAACCAATAGTTTTGGTACTGGTAAATCGGGCAATGAAATTTTGGCCAATACCATTTCAATCGCAAAGTCAAAAGGAATAGAACCTAGCATTTACACCCATCCTATTGGTATGCATGGTCATGCGGCAGGCCCTACCATTGGAATGTGGGATATGCAAAACGGAGTACCTGGATCGGGGGATTATAAAATGTATCCCAATACTTGCTATTCTATTGAACTGAATGCGACGCATCATTTAAGTGATTGGGAAAATCCAGTAAAGGTTGCGTTAGAGCAAAATGGATGTTTCAATGGAAAAAATTTCTCTTATATTGACGGTAGGCAAACAAAAATTATTCCGATTACATTTAACTAATTTCAATTAACAGCTTTAAAAAAAATCCCGCCTTTTGAGCGGGATTTTTTTAGGTATAAATTAAAAAGTTTTATTTTATTTAAAACTTCATTATAAAGCTGACAATAAAATAGGAAATTGCAGCTAGGATAGCACTTACGGGTATTGTTAAAACCCAAGCCCATAATAAATTGGTAGTGACACCCCATCTAACTGCGCTAATACGTTTGGTTACCCCTACGCCAATAATGGAACCCGTAATGGTATGTGTAGTTGAAACAGGAATACCCATTTGTCCTGTAAAGAACAAAGTAAAAGCACCTGCAGTTTCTGCAGCAACGCCTTCTAATGGAGTTACTTTGGTAATTTTAGTACCCATTGTTTTTACAATTTTCCAACCCCCACTCATGGTACCCAATCCTATGGCAATATAACAAGCAGCAGGCACCCAGTTAGGCAATTGTCCAAAATCTTGAATGGATCCATGTGCAATGAGTGCTGCACCAATAATACCCATCACTTTTTGTGCATCATTCCCTCCGTGACCAATACTAAATGCTGCGGAGCTAAATAATTGTAATTTTTTGAACATATAGGACATGGTGTAAGCCGAAGGTGTTTTTATTTTTTCTACATATAAATAAACTAACATGAAAAGAATGGCGGCACCAATAATCCCATATTCTACAATTGCATTATCGGCTTTAGAAATTTCATTTGAAAAATCCCTTTGGATATTAAATGTTTCCATTTTAGCCTTTACATTATCTATATTTTTTGCCTTAATTGGATAAATTAAATTCATAGCAACAATGGCAGAGTCGGCACTTATTTTTTTAGACATATATAATTTCAACGGCTCTTTATATCCTTCCGTTTTGTCTTTTGCAATATCATACTCAGCTTTAATTTCTTTATTATCCGGAGACTTTGCCTCTAAGACTAAAAAATCATTGGCATTGCGCGCAGCATCTTTAATTTTACTAATGGCCACAGCTTGTAACCACCCATTATCATTTGATAGCTTAGCAATATAGTCGGCACCTGTTTGATCATATTTAGATAAGTAGGGGCTCACAAGATTATAGGTCTCGTTTGCTTTCGCTAATTTTTCCTTGTTAACTGCTAATTTATTTAACAATACCGTATCGCCTTGTTTTTGTTTCAAGTCTGTTTCTATGCTTGAAATTTCTTTACTGTATTTGTCTATACCATAAAATTTTTGAACATTTTCTTTAATTTTTGTTTCTTCAAAATGATCAAACATTAAGATGGTAGCAAAAGTAGCAAGTGAAATAATGGCGAGTCGCCACCAAATATTTCGCATGATGGTAACTAGTGTTATAAAAACGGATATTACAATACCAATGATGGGTGCTAAAAAGATAAACAAAATGGTTTTAATAATGGTATCCGCGTCTACAATTTTAGCCCAGGAATAGCCTATGCCTTTAGTCATTAAAGCATGTGCAATTGCCGCACCGGCAAAGCCACCAATTAAAGTATGCGAGGAGGAAGATGGTATTCCATACCACCAAGTAAGTAGGTTCCAGAAAATAGCGGCTAACAATCCAGAAAAAATAACGGGCAGCGTAATAAAATCCTTGTAAACAGTTTTGCTTATAGAATTGGCTACTGCATGATCTTTAAAAATCCAAAATGCCAATACATTAAAAAAAGCAGCCCAAAGCACTGCTTGTAATGGAGTCAGTACTTTAGTAGAAACAACTGTTGCGATAGAATTAGCTGAATCATGAAACCCATTGATATAATCAAAAATGAGCGCAAGCGCTATGATAATAATTAATAAAGTCATCGTTGTTGTAATTAAGCGTACTTGATAATAATTGATTCAATCACATTAGAAACGTCTTCAATCTTATCTGTTGCAATTTCAAGTACCTGATAAATCTCTCTTTTCTTGATTACTTCTTTAAAGTCATTTTCTTGTTCAAATAACTTTTCAATACTCATGTCAAATACATCGTCCGCTTGATTCTCAATGCTATTTACCTTAATCATGGCCTCGGTCATTTCTTTTATATTCCTCATGTTACGAAGTCCCATGACAGCTTTTTTAGTTTCTGCAGTTCCTTGTAAAATAAGTTCTGCTAATTTGTGTATACCCGTATCATTAGGGTTTACTTTATAAAAATTTATTTTTTTAGCAGAAGC
>CAIOYQ010000236.1 GCA_903862505.1 uncultured Bacteroidota bacterium | reverse complement strand
GCGTTACCACATCCTGAAATAAATGTTTATGGAAAAAATCGTTTCCCTGATTAATGGCAGCAATTTCAATAGCATCAATTCCCATATCAGAACCTCGGGTTCCGGCACCTATATCGGATCGGTTTTTGATAATCTTAATGGCTTTCATGATGTAGCATTATTTTGCATTCATAAATATACGAAGAATATTTATGCAGATATTGTTTCAGGTTTATCTAACTCAATGGATGTCATAATTTCATTTGCCCAATCTACCGTTTATTAACTATTAATGCACTGCTATTTAATTATTTAATTTTAATTCGCCAACCTACATACAACATACGCCCTGTTACTGGCCCCCATATCATTGAGGCATCAAAGTTGGGACCAAAGGGATCATCCGCAGACAGGATTGTATTTTGCTGAAAGAAATTAGAAATATTTTCAACGCCAACATAAATATCCATTGGATTATTGATTCCAAAGCTTTTACTTACTTGCGCATTCATTAAATAATAGCTTGGTGAACTTGTTGGTGGAATAAAAGAGACATAAGACTCATATGGATTTACAATTCTTTTCTTTCCATTAAAGGTAACTGTATAATTAAATTTCCAGTCATTATTGGTTGCATAATCTACACTTAAAAAAGCGCGATGCTTCGCAATAAATGGTCGATCTAATAAATTACCACTATAAGTTTGCTTGACATCAAAGTATCTGTAAGCAACTCTAAGATCTAGTTTTGTAACAGGTGTCATATTTACCTCTGCTTGAAAGCTATTTGAATAGGACTTCCCGGCTAAGTTGTAGATATGTATTTTTTTAGCCGATTCTATATCAACTACTACTTGATTCTTAAAATCATTTCTAAAATAGTCCAAGGATAAGGTTGCTGGATTATTAAATAAATTAAATTTTTGATCCAGACTTATTCCTTTATTCCAGGAAATTTCTGGATTCAAAGAATAGGCGCCACTATTATTTTGTCCCATAATCATTAAAATACGTTGACTTACAAACAAGCTATTATTTTCTGCAAAAATATTAGCCGTTCTCTGTCCCTTTCCCGCACTTAATCTAAATACCGTTCCAATAACAGGCTCATACCTAATATTTAAACGAGGAGTTATAAATGAGCCATATAAATTATTATTATCCCCTCTTATGCCAGCCACCACACTCCACTTGTCATTGGGCGTATACGTATATTCAAAAAAGGTTCCAGGTACAATTTCCTTGCGTACATAGCTATTTAAATTATAATCTTCATTGTATTTATCATACTGAAAACTGAAACCGGTTCTAAATTTATGAATCGTAGAATTGATAATGGATTGATAAATTAAATTGGTATAAAAACTTTGTTGGTTTGCATTGTAATTGGTTAAACCAAAATAAGAAGCTTGTTGATAATCACTAGCATTAAATTGTAATCCAATACTTTTAAATTTTTGTTGTGGAAATACATATCCCAATTTTCCAAATAACTCATAGCGTTGGGTATTAATAGCAAGGCCATATCTGTTTTGGGTATACTTATCTGAGTTTTCATTAAAGGAAGTCTCCCCACCTACTTTTTGGTCATTTAATACTTTCACCCCAAACTGAGCAAGCACGCCATTGCTATTGTCGTACTTATACCTATTCACTAAGCTAAAGGTGTTCCCAGTGGGCATATCCTTAAATCCATCCATATTCATGTCCAATGCATTATTCATAAAATTATCATGAAGCAATAATGCGGTGGACCATTTTTCATTTAGTTTAGTAGCAACGTTTAAATTTAAATCGGTCTTGCCTTGGTCATTTACATAAATATTACCCAATAATTTTTCAGCACTTTCTGGTTTTTTTAACTCCACATTTATTTGGCCCGCAATACTTTCAAAACCATTCACTACGGAACCTGTCCCTTTTGTTAATTGAATACTCTCAATCCATGGACCGGCAATAGAATTTAATCCAAGTGGTGTTGCTAGACCCCTTGGTCCAGGTAAATTTTCAACCGTAAGTTGTGTATAGTTTCCACTTATTCCCAACATTTGAATTTGCTTAGACCCCGTTACCGCATCGTTATAAGAGACATCTACAGATGGATTGGTTTCAAAACTTTCGCTTAAATTACAACATGCCGCTTTTAATAATTCCGTACCTGTCATTACTTGTGTACGAATTGGATTTAAGTAAGGAATAAAGCTTCCAAGCTGTCTACTAAAAATAGTAACCTCATTCAATTGTCCCTTGCTTGCCATGATTACTTTTAAATCATTCGCATGCACCACTGTTAAAGTATCCGCCTTGAATCCTGTATAACTAATTACTAATTTTTGTGTACTTGTATCGGTATTTATTTCAAAAACTCCTAAGCTATCGGTAACAACTCCTTTACCTGTTCCTAGCCAATAAACACTGGCATTTGGCATGGGCTCAAATTTACCCTTTGCATTTTCCTGAAGTACTACTCCTTTTACTCGTTTAACTTCATCTTCGGCCATTTCTCGATAACGGCAACAAGCATCCAAACTATTATAAACCTTGTCATTTGCTTTTTTAGTTTCCAAATCGTGCCCTACTGATAAAATTTTATTTTGAATTTTTTCCAAGCTAATAACCGTACTGTCATATTCCAGTATCAGCATTTTTGTCTCCACATTCCAAATACCCAAACGAACCCCTCTGCCTTTAATGGCCAATTCAATTCGATCCTTGCACTCCTCGCAAGCACCAAAAACTTTAAATACAGTACTAGTAAATTTTTCATTTTTTGCGTCCTGCGCAAATAATGTTGTGCTTAACAATGTTAAGCAGAGAAATAATATATATGTATGAAATTTCATTTTAATGCATTAATCAATTAATAAAATAGATTGTCTATTTATTTTGACTGCATCAAATTAAAAAAGTAGCAAAATATGCTTGTACGTTAATATGCGATAGTAAAGGAGGGGCATGTGTAGATATCCATCCTTTTTTTTGAAAAGTAGCAACGAGCGGAGTGACAGAAATTTGAAAAGCATTTGCTAAAACAATTGGCTGAAAAATATCGCCTGCCTGATAGGCTGTTTTTTGTTGGTCGAGGGTTAATTTAATTTGCTTTTTTTCGTCTTTACAACATCCTGTATTTTTCATCCCACATTTAGGACACTTATCTTTCTTAACTTCCTTAAATGAAAAGCCTGCAAATTTATTCATGCAATAATGCATATTGATAGTCGCTCCAATGGTGGAGGCACTATACATGACCAATAATAATATGACAACAACTTTTTTCACAAATACAAAGTTAAATACTTTTTATCTTCTATGATTAAATCCTTTATTTGATCTTATTTTAGGTGCATAGGCAGGGGTAGGCCCAAAAACTGCAGGTATGGTTCCTTTTGTTACTGGAGCACCCAATAATTCCTCGATGGTCGCGAATTTAGACTGTTCTTTTTCCCCCACTAAAGTAAATGCGGTACCAGAAGTAGCGGCGCGCGCGGTTCTGCCAATACGGTGTATATAATCTTCGCCGTCGTTGGGAACATCATAATTAATAACTAAATCAATATCATCAATATCAATACCCCTACTTAAAATGTCGGTAGCTACTAGGATATTGGTTTTTTGGTTTCTAAAGTCTTGCAAATATTGCTCTCTACTTTTTTGATCCAAATCCGAATGAATTTCTTCCACGGCTAACTTCGCGCGCTTTAGTTCGGCCGTTAATACTTTTACATTTTGTTTTTTGGAACAAAACACAATTACTTTTGTAAAACGCTTAGAGCAAAGCATGTCTTTAATGACAGGTACTTTTTGTGCCTCATACAATACAAACGCTTTTTGGGTAATTTGTTCTGGTGGTTTTGAAATAGCAATATTAATTTCAATAGGATCTTTTAATATTTTTTTGGCAAGGTCTCGCATCTTTGCAGGCATGGTTGCAGAGAATAATAAATTTTGTCGCTCCTTAGGAAGGTAAGTGGTAATCTTAGCAATATCTTCGCTAAAGCCCATGTCCAACATTCTATCCGCTTCGTCTAAGACTAAATACTTTAAGCCTTTCAGTTTCACGTAGCCCATATTTAAATGCGCAATCATTCGACCCGGAGTACATACTACAATATCTACCCCGCTTGTTAAAGCTTTTTTCTCGGCAGTGAAAGAGTTGCCATCACCTCCGCCATAAACCGCAATAGAACTTACATCCGTAAAATAAGATAAGCCTTCAATGCTCTCTGCAATTTGAATGGCCAACTCACGCGTGGGTACAATGACCATCGCATTAATATCACCCGCAGTATGTGGAATGGTTAAAAGTCGGTGTAATAATGGAAGTAAAAACGCAGCTGTTTTTCCTGTCCCTGTTTGTGCTGCTGCAATAATATCTTTTCCTTCTAAAATAGGAACCATTACCTGCTGTTGCACAGGGGTTGCATTTTCATACCCCATTGCATCAATCCCTTCTAAAATACGTTCGTCTAACCCTAAATCAATAAATTTCAAAATAACTTGTTTTGCTAATAAGCAACAAAGATACAACTAATTGAAAGGAAGGCGTTTTATTCGAATCGGAGATTTCGCTATTTACTAGTAGTTTAGCTCAAGTTTCATCATAATATCTGTTTGTTCGTCATTCCCCAATTTGAAAATGTGTTTATCAAAAGCAACAAAGCCATTCTTTTTATAAAAAGCAAGGGCTCGGTGATTCTTTTCCCATACACCTAACCAAACATAAATTGCACTTTTTTGTTTTGCAATTTCAATGGCTTTATTAAAAAGTAACTGCCCCACTTTTTTGCCTAAATATGCATGCTCTACATAAATTCTTTTTATTTCAAATGCAGCTGCCTCTTTTTTTTCGGTTTGCGCAGCACCCGTATTCACTTTTAAATAACCTATAATTAAATCGTTTTCCTGCGCAAAATAAAATTCAGAATCAGGATGGTTAATTTCCTTAGTTAATTTTTCAATTGAAAAGCTAGTATTCAAATATGCTTCCATATCCGCTGCAGTATTGTCCGCAGAAAAAGTTTGCATAAAAGTGACACGACTAATAGCTTGAAGCTTTTCAACATCTTGTAGGCCTACTTTAATGAATGTAACAGTATGCAACATTTAAAAAGAATTAATTTTAAAAATATAAACTAAGATACTTTCTTTTTTTAACATGCCTTTTCTAACATCCTGTATATTATCAGGGCTGTAGAAAAATTTAAACAAATGTTAGGTAATATAATCTACGCCAAAAATTGTATAAACTTTATGAGTTATCTCATTGTACATCTTATAATTTAAGACTTACCTTTGTAAAAGATGAAACCGTATACCCCCAAAATTATTCTGTTTATGTCGTTATTGACATTGACGACTGCTTGCCAGCATGACATTATTAACGATCCAAATGCGCCTAAGACTGACACCACTATTATTGTTACTCCTCCAATTGGCGGTGGCGGCACAAGTCCATTGGTCTCAGATACCGTATGTTTTAATACCGAAATCCTGCCTTTATTCTCAAGCTATTGCGGATCGGCTGGTTGTCATGATGTAACAAGTCATAAAGAAGGGGTGATATTAACCGATTACTCAAGAATTATGAAAGGCATTAAAGCTAAACAACCAAATAATAGTGAGTATTTTACCATCATAGGAGATGATATGCCTCCCAAAAATTCTCCTCAAATGACAGCTGCAAATATTGCCTCCATTAAAAAATGGATAGAACAAGGGGCTTTAAATACAAAATGCACGAATGTTTGTGACACCACCGTATTCACCTATAGTGGGGCCATTCAAACCATTATTAGCAATAATTGTGGAGGATGCCATGGAAACAAACCTGGTACTGCAAATATTTACTTAGGTGACTACGCAAGTACAAAGGCGTATATCACATCTAATACTACCTTATTTTTGAATTCAATTAATTATAAAGCAACTACAGCTTCTAAAAATATGCCGCAATCGAGTAAAATGGTAGATTGTAAAATTATTCAAATTGAAAAATGGATAAAAAATGGCTACCCTCAATAAAATGACAAAAAAAATTACCTTACTGTTTTGCTTAGGATGCTGTTCGTTTGTGACGTCCTGCTATTACGATAAAAAGGATCAAATTTATCCGCAAGTTGCAGTATCAGCATGTGATACTACTAATATTACTTATCAGGCCGTTGTCGCGCCCATATTAAATACAAACTGCAACAGTTGTCATGCAACTGCAGTTGCGAATAAAAGTGGGGCAGGTGTTATATTGGATAATTATGCGAGTGTGAAACCCTATATTACCAATAATAGCTTACTTAACTCCATAGTTCAAAATGGGAAGGTTTCTCCAATGCCATTAAATGCGCCAAAGATGGACGCTTGTACAATTTCTAAAATAGCAGCCTGGATAAATAAAGGAGCTTTAAATAATTAAAAAATTACTTATGAGAAAAATTAAAATCTTATTGGCACTTTTTGTTACGTGCCTTTCCATTCAATTAAATGCTCAAAAGGTTTTTTCCACAAAAGCAGGACAAATTTTATTTAATGCCACCGGTGGTGCTGTAAAAATTGCAGCTGTTAATAATCAAGTAGATTCAAAATTTGGTGATGCCACTGGACAAATTATTTTTGCGGTGTTAATTAAGGGGTTTAAATTTGAGAATCAATTAATGGAGGATCATTTTAATGAAAATTATATGGAATCTAGTAAATTCCCAAAAGCAGAATTTAAAGGGTATATCAAAAACATTAAAGATATTAATTTTTCAAAAGATGGAAAATATGCAGCTAATTTTGAAGGCGACTTAATTGTACATGGCATCAATAAAAAAGTTAGTGCAAGTGGGCAAGTTGAAGTTGCTCAAGGCAAGCCAACGATTATAGGTGAATTTAGCGTTAAGCTTGCAGACTACGGTATTAAAGGATCTTATATTGGAGATAAAATAGCAGGAGAAGTTAAAATTAAAATAAACTGTAAATATCAAAACTAGTCCAATGCAAATAAAAAAACTTGTCTTTATTGTAAGTACGTTATTTCTGGGCCAGCAAGTAAATGCACAAAGTGTTGATTTATTTGCCGAGGAGAAAGGCCCAATTTCAGATATTACCACATCAACGTTTAAATCTACAAGAATTGTAAATGGACAATCCATTGAAAATACAGGAGCTGGTATTTTAGATTTTAGAATTTCGCATCGCTTTGGGGCATTAAGCCAAGGGAGTTATAGTTTATTTGGTCTTGATCAAGCAACCATGCGTATGGGTTTGGATTATGGTATTACAAAAAGATTAATGATAGGAATTGGCAGGAGTACTTACGAAAAACAATATGATGGATTTGTAAAATTGAAAATTATTCAACAACAGGAGGGAGTAAAGTCAATCCCTTTTGGTATTAGTTACGTTGGAAGTTCAATATATAAAACAATGAAAGATCCTTCTACTATCTATAAACCATATGCATCGGATCGCTTTTCTTTTGCGCATCAATTATTAATTGCAAGTAAGATTAATGACTATTTCTCTATTCAGCTTTCTCCTACTTTAGTTCATTATAATTTAGTAGAAGATGCTAAAATTCCAAACGATTTTAAATCGCTAGGGGTATCCTCCAGAAT
>CAIOYQ010000235.1 GCA_903862505.1 uncultured Bacteroidota bacterium | reverse complement strand
ATTATTTTAGTTTTCATATATTATAAATTTATAATACAATATACGTTATTCCATTGAATACAAAAACTATTTTTACATTACAATGAAGCTACTACCCATGTTAGCCCGCACTCTTCTACAAATATTTTAAACAAAAATCTTGTTGGAGCATGTAAAAATCTTTACATTTAAGATACCATAATTGTCCATCCTAAATATCAATGAAAATGCAATTTTTATTAATTTTTTCTTGGTTTAATCTTATAGTTGGTTTTTTTGTAGCACCTTCTATATCCATAGATAATACTACTACACCAAAATTTAAACTAATTCCTGCCCCTAAAATCACCTTCAACTCTTTTGTAGATTGTAATATGGCTGAAGTATGGATTGGCGATACCTTTAGAATTTTTCCTGGAAAGTATGGCGAAGATCCATTATGGGGATATTCGAAAAATTTGAAATATGCTGATGGAAAAAATGCCGAAGAGGTCTTTAAAAGCCCCTCCGAAAAGTTTATTGATCCTGCTATGCCCTTAAACGTTCCCATCGGTCAAAAAGGATTACATGGGGCAGTATGGTTTGAAACTGTATACCAAGACAAAAAAGACCCATCGGGTAAAACACTATTTGGTCTTTATCATAATGAAAACTATCCAAGCACACTTCCCTATGATACAAAAACAAAAGAAGGATATAAAAATAAACTTTGGCCCCAGGGCTTAACTGGTCCCGAAAGTCCTGCTGCGGTTTGTCGCATTGGCATTATGAAGTCAATTGATGGTGGCAAAAGTTGGGAAAACAAAGGTATTATAATAGAAGACCTTGACCCTAGAATGATTCTAAAGCCTTTTAATAGTTCTAATACTTTTGCAGGTGGTGTTGGAGATCCATCAGCAGTGGCTAGTGAAGACTATTTGTATATTTTTTATGGCGAGTATGGGTATCCTGGCATCTACGATGAAAAAACATATAACGCTAAAACCGAATGGAGCGGGCAATGTATTAGTATTGCACGCATTGCCTTGAAAGACCTCAATAATCCTGTAGGGAAGACAAAACGATGGGATGGTAAATCTTTTTCTATTCCATATGATAGTTATGGAGTTCCTGTTCGTTCTTTACAAATTCCAATAGAGGAAGGTGGTGGACCTTCCTCCTCTCCAACAGGTGGATTTCATTGGGGGCCTTCTGTAAGTTGGAATACCTATTTAAATTGTTGGGTAATGTTGATGGGTAAAGTAGAAGGAAAATCATGGCAAGGAGATAAAATATATATATCCTATAATAAAAATAAAGACTTGGGTATAGGTAACAATAGTCAAGATTGGTCAAAACCAGCATTAGTGTTTCAGAAACCAGGATATATTCTTTGGTACCCCTCTTTACAACCTTTAAATGACCCAACTGATATTGCAGAAAAATATAGTTCAGTTAAACTTGGAAAGCGCGCCCGTTTTTTTGTAAAACGAATTAAGCCCGGAGATGACGAATATGCTTCTGAACATTTTATTGAATTTGAAAAATAATAAAGGACCCTCGATATAAAGCAAGTCCATGATTTCAAGAAAACTCCAGTTTTTAGTCTATTTTAGATGGACGATATATATCATAATAATTTGTAAACTTATGAGTGAATTAAAAGCCGGAATTTATATCAAAAGTACTGCCGCGTTGATTGGTAGCTTCTTCGAGCATACTACCATTTTTCTTTTTGAACACAATGAAAAAGGAAGTACAGGATTTACAACCAATAAATTATTTGGAAAGTCCTTGCATGAACTAATTGAATTCAATCACAGTAAGCCTTTTCCACTAATGGATGGTGGCCCCGTTGATAGAGAACACCTCTTTGTATTGCACAAGAGATCTGATCTCATTGATGGGGGCAAACAGTTAACCAATGGTCTATACTTGGGAGGTAATATGGAGCAAGTGATCGAAGCAATCAACACCAGCGGTGCCAATGATCAAGAAATTCAACTTTTTATTGGCTATTGCGGATGGGATGTGGGAGAATTGCAAGCGGAGGTGGAAGAAGGAAGCTGGATATTCAGCTATTGAAAAGTTGCAATAATAGAAACCCTTTGAATTAAATTTGAATATTTTATCAATTAAATTTTCTAAAAAGTACTTTATCTGCATAAAAAGTTCCAAACGGTATAAGTGATGCTAAAAAAGCCATAAACATTTTGAATATGTTCCAGCGATGTAAGAATGAAACTTGAAGCAGTAACACGATATAAAAAACAAAAAGAATTCCATGAGCCAAACCAACAATATAATTGGGCTGCAGTATAGCAAATTTGTATTTCAAAATCATCGTAAGGCCTAAAAGTAAATACGAACAACCTTCCATAAATGCAACAATTCTTAGTCTCCCTAATGCCGTTTTTAATAAATTTTTTATCATTATATTATATTTGTTAACTTAATTCTTTGTAAAAACCATGCAGTGCTGCCATGGAAGATTATCTATATTTTTATCAAATATAAAGCCTGCTGCTTTAAATTCTTTAATGGCCTGCGTTTCACTCATTTTATGAATGGTTTTAATGGGTACAGTTGGATCTTCGGACCTAAATTCTACAAGTACTAATTTACCGCCAGGCTTTAATGCAGCAAGCATGGATAAAGCCATTTCATAAGGATACGAAAATTCATGGTATACGTCTACTAACAACATCATGTCAATAGTATTTTCTGGTAAATACAGTTTTTGTTCTGTACTCAATACAGGTACTATCCGTGACAATTTTTCTTGGTTGATTCTTTCATTTAAGTAAGCTATCATTTCTGGCTCAACGTCTACTGCAAAAACTTTACCATTCCCCACCATTTTTGAAAGTAATGCACTGTGGTAGCCACTACCCGCTCCTATATCAGCAATAACCATACCTGGTTTTACGGCTAAATTTTTTAATAATAGAGACGTATTTTCTTCCTTTTCTCTTTCTTCCCTTTCAAGCCAATCTATTCCGTAATGACTCATTACTTGTGCAATTTGTCTACCCATGTACCACTTATTAATACCGTTTGGGTCCCCAGTCTTTATATTATACCGATCTTGACCCAATGAAAACAAGGAGAGCGATAGAAAAACAAAAAGCAGTATACAGGATTTTAGCGTATGCATTTATATAGTTAAATTTTCAAGCAGATACTTGTATTTTATAATTCGAATTAGGATTATAAGCTTGTATAACAAAGCTAAATTTTTATTTAACAAAGTAGTTCATGATATAATATGTTATTGCTGCTAACACACTATTTATAAGTATTGTTGAATCCATGCTCAAAGTAAATTAGTAGTTACACGCCATCTTACTGTACTTATACGTTGATTAGCACTTACTCTTATCTATTTTTTTAAAATATTTTATTGAATTAATATCTCTTTCAAGTTTTTACTTTTAATTTTTTTAATAGCGGACTCAATGGATTTTTCAGGTTCTATGATATTATATTCACCCCAAAAATCTAAGTCTACAGCGTTGGGGATTTTATCAGACATAATTACGTAGGGACTTAATTTTTGATTGTTTAATTGCAGCTTACTATCTTGATTTTCCCAATTAGTATTAACCAATTCAAAAGTAGTACTATAGGTAGTATTAAATATCCTTTTATCCCAATTTAATTTGAACGTAATATCTCCACGAGAATAAGAAAAAATCCATTTATTATTTTGCTGTCGGTAATCAACCTGATAACTAACTTCTGTTGGATAAATAACAACTCCTTTTGGTTTTTTACGTGTAAAAATTAGTCCTGCTTTGCTTCTATTTTCAACATTAAGTTGAAAATTTGCACTTATGATAGCTAAACTTTTTGCATCTATAAATAATTTTCCGCTGTAGAGGGGATCAGGATCTTCAATAGATGATTTTTGTTTAAAAGAGATAATGAAAACCTGCCTATCATTAATTTGTGTAATATCCT
>CAIOYQ010000234.1 GCA_903862505.1 uncultured Bacteroidota bacterium | reverse complement strand
GGTAAAGCGGGTCACTGCAAGCAATTCACGTCCTAAAAGGCTGTCTGGGATTTCGAAGTAGTATTTGTCATCTAAAAAGTGTACGGAAAACACACCTTTTTGACTTACGGCTTTTTTGGTAATGACCTCTCCAAATGCCTTAGGGCCAGCTTTAGCGGGCATGTCTTTTTTAACACTGTCAGGGCGCTGAGCTTGGTCCGGTCGCTGTGCATTTGAGCTTATTGTCAATACGACACAAAGACTAGTAAAAATTAGGATTTTTTTCATATTTGTTATTTATTATAATTGAGAAACGAGTCATAAATATATCAAATTCCATGAACAGTAGTTAGCAATATTAAATTTTATATAAAAAAATGCCTTGAAATTTGTTTCAACCAATAAATTACTTATTTTGTAACCCCTTAGAAACTAGTGCATAGAGATTCGAGTGATTTCTAAACTAATAGCGGAAAGGGCAAACTTTTATAAATTTTTATTTAAAACCAAAAATCAATTGAATCATGGCTGATTTAACTAAACCAACTGCAACTGCAACCGCTGCTAAAAAACCAGCAGCACAGCCTAACAAAGGCGGTAACTTGATTGCAACTTTAGCTCCTATTGCTTGTATCATAGCAGGCTATGTTATCTGGCGTTTTGTGTTAGGTAATGCATCAAATTTCTCTAACCCTGACAAATCTGGTGCTTGGTTCTGGCCTTCACATAAAGGACCATTGGGCACTTTCACTAAAATGTATGAAGGTGGTATTGTTGTGCCTATTTTGATTGGTTGCTTTTTAATCGTATTAACTTTCGTTGTTGAAAGATTATTAACTGTTGCTAAAGCAGCAGGTACTGGAAGCAACACTGAGTTCATTCGTAAAGTGCAATTTCATTTAGCAAACAAAGAAGTGGACAAAGCAATTGCTGAGTGCGATAAGCAAAAAGGATCTGTAGGTAATGTAATGAAGTCTGGCTTGAAAAAGTATAAAGAAATGATTACGAATACTGAATTAGATTCGGACCAAAAAGTATTGAATATTCAAAAAGAAATTGAAGAAGCAACTGCATTGGAATTACCAATGTTAGAAAAGAATTTAGTATTCTTATCAACCATCGCTTCGGTAGCAACCTTATTAGGATTGTTTGGTACGGTATTAGGTATGATTCGTTCTTTCTCTAAATTAGGTGAAGAAGGTGGTGGTGAAGCAGCACGTGAATTATCTCAAGGTATCTCTGAGGCCTTGTATAACACTGCATTAGGTATTGGTACTTCTGCTGTCGCTATTATTATGTACAACGTGTTCACTACAAGAATTGACGCAATTACATATGGTATCGATGAGTCTGGATTTACTTTAACTCAAAGCTTCGCAGCAAACTACAAATAGTAGAAACATATTTTAAATAAGGGTAACCTTATTCATAAATTAAAAGATAATAAAAATGGGTAGAGCCAAATTACCTCGTAAGAGTACCAACATCGACATGACTGCCATGTGTGATGTGGCTTTCCTTTTATTGTCATTTTTTATCTTGACAACTAAATTTAAACCTTCAGAAGCAATTGCAGTGACCACTCCAAGTTCAGTGTCATCCAAGGTTGCTCCTAATAAGGATTTCGTTTTAGTAACGATTGATAAAGATGGTAAAGTTTTTCTTACGATAGATGACAAGGAAAAAAGAACATTAGTTGTTAACTCTTTAAATGCTTCAAAAAATTTAGGAGTTGATGTAGCTAAATTTAAAGCCGCTGATTTTATTGGCGCTTCTTTTGGTGAATTAAATTCTTTCTTGTCTGTAGCGCCAGAAAACAGAAAAGGAAATGCACTTCCTGGTATTCCATGTAAGGATACTACGAATAATGAGATGATTGATTGGATGCGCGCAGTGAGTGAAGCGTATGCTGGCGAAAAGATGGATCTTTTATTAAAAGGAGACAATCTAGCTAAATATCCTTCATTTAAAGGTGTAATGACTGCATTCAAAAGGAACGACATTCAGAAATTTCAAATGGTTACGAATCCTGAAAATGCACCTGTAGGTTCAGAATTGTACAAGAAATCGATGAGTGGCGAAAAACAGGAAAACAACTAAATTATAAACTAATTAAAAGCTATTCACTATGGCAGAATTAGATACCTCGGGTGGGGGACATAAGAAGAAAGGACCGGGCGTCAAAAAAGGAAAGAAGCTATCAACACGTGTGGATTTAACACCGATGGTGGACTTGGGTTTCCTTTTGATTACTTTTTTCATCTTCACTACCACGATGAGTCAACCAACCGCTTTGAAGTTGCTTATGCCAGATGATAAAGTAAAGCCAGAGGAGCAAAATAAAGCAAAAGAATCTGGTGCTTTAACCATCCTAATGGGTGCAGATAATCATGTTTACTATTATGAAGGCCAATTAAAACCGGACGCTTCTAACTTTTTATCCGCTTCTTACAATGGAGAAAATTCCATTCGTGATGTAATCATGAAAAAGAAAGCCTATGTAAGAAGTATTGCACAAGATCCAAGCGATCCTGAGCATGACTTAGTAGTTGTGATTAAACCAAGTCAATATTGCACTTACAAAAACGTAATTGATATTTTGGATGAAATGTCAATCAATGTTGTTAAAAAATTCGCATTAGTGGATATTTTTGAAACCGAAGAGCAATTGATTAAAATATCTGACGACTCAGCAAAACCTTCAAGTAATTAAAAGCATTTACAATGGACATAAATAAAATATTAACCGCCGATGTACTTGACCTCATTTTTGAGGGAAGATATAAAGAGTATGGTGCTTATGAGCTAAGAAAAACCTATAACCATCGTCTTAAGAACGCGTTGATTGTAATGATAGCTTTAACAGCGCTATTGGCTGGTGGTGCTATTTGGTCTAATAGAGCAAAAGATTCAAAGACTGAAATTATTGTTCAAGACGTTAATTTAACGGACGTAAACAATCAAGAAAAGAAAGCACCGCCTCCACCGCCTCCACCGCCTCCTCCAAAACAAGAACCACCAAAAGTGGAATTGGCCAAATTCACACCTCCTAAAATTGTAAAAGACGAGGAAGTAAAGAAAGAGGACGAGATTAAGGAACAAGAAAAACTAGAAGAAGTTAAAATTAGTAGTATTGACCAAGAAGGAGTTAAACTGGATGTTACTGCACCTGTCGAAGTAAGTACTGGTCCAGTAGGCCCACCTGAAGAAGAAACAGATAAAATTTTCACTTCAGTTCAAATTCAATCTACTTTCCCTGGAGGTTCTGAAGCATGGGTTAAGTTTCTATCAAGAACATTGAATAGAGATTTACCTGTTGAAAACGGAGCACCCGCTGGAAGATATGCTGTAACAGTTTCATTTGTGGTTTCAAGAGATGGTTCTATTTCAGATGTAAAATCGGAGAATGACCCAGGATATGGAACTGCTCAAGAAGCGGTACGCGTAATTAAAAAGGGACCCAATTGGACACCTGCTGAACAAAATGGACATAAAGTTATTTATCGTCATAGACAAGCAATCGTGTTCCAAGTAACTGAAGACTAGAACGAACTACTCTATACAATATAAATGGCAGCCTATTATAGGCTGCCATTTTGTTTTTTAAGCCTTTCTACATGTAATACACCCAATACGATTTATCTTTGCGCTATGCGTGAAAATTTGAGCACTTGGAACGATACCATTGTAGCATTGGCTACCGCACCAGGATTGGGTGCGATTGCAGTTATTAGATTAAGTGGCGATAAGGCCATTGAAATCACGGCATCGGTATTTTCAAAGAAAAGCATACTTACTCAACCCAGTCATACCGTTCACTTTGGCAAATTATTAAATGGCGTCGATGTAATTGATGAAGTAGTGGTAAGTATTTATCGCGCGCCTAAATCTTATACAGGGGAAGAGGTAGTTGAAATTTCTTGTCATGGCGCACCTATAATACAGGATGCAATTTTACAACTCATGGTTTATGCAGGCGCACGCATGGCAAAGCCGGGAGAATTTACGCAACGCGCTTTTTTAAATGGTAAACTGGATTTAACACAGGCCGAAGCAGTTGCAGATTTGATTGCAAGTAATACCGAAGCAGCTCGTAAAACGGCATTACATAATTTAAAAGGCGGCTTCTCCGCCGACTTGCAATTGATGCGTGAAAAGCTCATCAAATTTTCTGCACTCATCGAGTTGGAATTAGATTTTTCTCAGGAGGATGTAGCTTTTGCTAATAAAAAAGAGTTAGAAATATTAGTGCAGCAATTGCAGCTTAAATCACAATCCTTATTGGACTCTTTTAAATTAGGCAATGTAATTAAGAACGGCGTACAAGTGGCCATTGTGGGGAAACCCAACGCGGGGAAATCTACCTTATTAAATGCTTTACTTAACGAGAACAGAGCTTTAGTGAGTGAAATAGCAGGCACTACCCGAGATACGGTAGAAGAGTATTTGAATATTCAAGGTGTGTTGTTTAAGCTTATAGATACTGCTGGTATTCGAAGCGCCACAAAGGATAGCATTGAACAAATGGGTATTGATAAGAGCAAGGAAAAAATATTGGACGCCGATATCGTCATTGCATTATTTGATGTGAATGATCAAGGCCTTGAACAAGCAGCTACCTGGCAATCCGAAGTAAGCGCTGATAAATTAATATTGGCAGGCAATAAAAAGGACTTACTAAAAGACAAATCCATATTAGGAGACCCATCTTTAAGTGATGTGGTATTTATTTCGGCAAAAGAAAAAGAAAATATAAACGCGCTTGAAAATTTATTATTTCAAAAAGCAGTAGGAGAAGGCATTAATAAGGAAGGCACTATTGTGACCAATGCAAGACATGTGACATCGCTTAAAAAGTTAGTGCTTGCCTTAAATGATATTGAAACGGGTTTACAGCAAAATATAACCGGCGACTTATTGGCTTTAGATATACGTCAAGCCCTGCATTACCTAGGAACCATTACTGGTCAAATTACCAACGAGGATCAATTAGACTTTATTTTTTCTAAGTTTTGTATTGGAAAATAGTAGCTATTTTATGTACGAATATAACTATCAGATATTTTTAAAATTAGTCAAAAAGTAGAGGCGTGTAGCCGTTTGTAAAATGAATGACATTGGTAAATTGATCAAATTCTTCTTTTTGATGTTCCCCTAATATCACAACTGCTTTCATTCCAGCATGCATAGCACATTCAACGCCTTTAGGGGTATCTTCAAATACAAGACAATCTTTTGGGTCTAAATCAAGCAATGCTGCACATTTTAAAAAGGTCTCCGGGTGCGGCTTGCTTTTCACAACATCATTCGCACTCACAAGTGCATCAAAATAATGTCGTATTTGCAAATTGTCAATTACAAAATTGATATTCTCCGTTATAGCTGCCGATCCAATAGCCATTTTAAAATTGTGCTGCGCAGCAGTTGCTAAAAAGGCTTCAAGGCCGCTTATCAATTTTAAAAAAGGTTTGAATTCAATACGGTATAAGGCTTCCTTATCGTTCCCAATTTTTATTTTTTCCGCCATGGTAAAACGACCTGGGAATACACGCTCCAATAATTCGTCATTCTTCCCATAACATTGATGTTTCATTTCTTCAAGGGTAAGACTTCCTCCAAGCTTAATTATTTCTTGATGCCATGCTGCAATATGATAGGGCATATCATTGACCATGGTCCCGTTTAAGTCAAATAAAAATCCTTTGTATTTTGAAAACATATTGTAGGGTAGGTCACTTGGCCTAATGATTATTTTAATTCGTATAATGTTTTTTCGCAGCTTGAATAATCACGGCCAAGTCTTTTTCCATTTTTTTTGACGCCTGATAATTTTTTATCCTAGCCATTGGCGAAAATCCTCTGTTTTCAATAATACATTCGTATTTAACATAGGTTTTATTATTGCCAGCATCTATTGCTATAAAAGTGAGGACGGCTGCCACATCGTCAACGATAAAGGTGGACTTAGCAGAGGAGATAAATGTATTTTGCACAACCATGCGGCTATTTTGAAAATAAAAACCACTGTTGATGCTATCAATGCTTTTATAGGGCATCCATTTGTTCCAATATTGTATTTGTAAAATACCCAAATTAGGGTCATTGGCCGATTTTCCGAAGTTGTCATTCCCCGTGAGTATGATTCGGTTGGGGATGAATAAGTAGATAAAGTAAATGGCCAGCACTACAATAATAGTTAGGCTAATTTTTAGATACTTCATAATACATATTGTTTAATAGTGACAAAGATACAAAGGCTTAAGGGCCGTTTGAAGGCTAAATTTAAATTTTTTTGAAAAATTTAATAGAAATTCATTATTTTGAAGGCTCATTATAACTTGAAAAAACTAATCACCATATCGCTACTTGCGCTTTTTTGTCTCAACATTTTAGGATACAGAATGGTGGCGCATTACTATGCAGAAAAATCTACCATCGATATGCAGGTTAACTTGGACCAAAAAAAGTATAACGAGGCCGATTTGGTAAGCTTTAAACTGCCTTTGAATCAGCCGTATATCATTAATACGGACGGGTACGAATCCTTAGAGGGAAATATGGATTACAATGGCGTTAATTACCAATTTATTAAAAAAAGAATCATTAACGACACATTGGAAATTGTTTGTATTCCCAATATGACCAGAACGCAGATTGACAATAACAATGAAGATTTTGCAAAGCAATTAAGTGATATTGTAAATGCCAGCACCTCTAAAAAATCAGGGGGTAGTCAATCGTTAAAATTTTTCATATCCGATTTTACGCAGGAACATCATTTTGATTTATACAGTTTTGTTGCGCGCGCAACTTTAAAGCATGATATCAAAAATGCCAAGTATTCAAGCTTTGATTATTTGCAAAATATTGCACAGCCACCCGAGGCTTAGTTTTCAGTTTTATTTAAATGTACAAGTGCTGGCTTAAGCTGTCCTATTTAGGACATCTTATATACATGGCAGTATTTGTCAATGGTAAATTTTTAAAAAAAGATTTTAACTCGGACGCAAAAATTAAAATACACAATGAAAAAATATATTCTCTCTATAATTATATTAATGGCTTTTCAGGCCCGAACAAATGCGCAAGGCTGCGTAGCAATCAGAACGGTAGGTGGATTAAATACGATGGAACATGCAATGCATAATATGATGATGCAAGATAGCACGTCAAAAAAAATAGAAAATCCTAAATGGGATTTAAATATAAGCGCGCGTTACTTTAAATCCTATAGGCACTATAATGGGACTACCGAAGTTACGCAAAGGGTATCGGAAGAAACCGATGTACGTAATTTTAGCCGCGCCATGGACATTTCATTGGTTAGAAGAATCAATGAACAGTGGAGTGTAGGAATTAATTTGCCCTTAGCATACAATGAAAGAACCTCTCTTTATGAACATGTTAGTAATGCAAAAGGGAGCCCAAGATTTTCTACCTACTCACAAGGGATTGGGGATATACGTATCACTGCCTATAAATGGATTATTGCCCCAAAGGCAGGTAACAAAGGAAATTTATTGGGAGGGGTTGGTCTTAAATTGCCTACTGGTAATTATAAAGCATCCGATGTTTTTCATAATACCTTAACAACAACTCGTGTTGGACCCGTGGATCAATCCATTCAATTAGGGGATGGCGGTTTGGGTGTAAGCATAGAATTAAATGGATTTAGAAGTATTAATAATACTTGGAGCTTATATAGCAACACTTATTATTTAATTAACCCAAGAGGAAATAATGGAGTGAGTACTGCAAGAGGTGGGGTTCCATCAGCCGCTGCAATTAAATATACTTCTGATGTAATGAGTGTGCCGGATCAATACTTGTTAAGGGCTGGAACCAACTGGACTAAGAACGCACTAACCATTTCATTCGGCGCTAGATATGAAGCCATCCCTGCCAAAGATTTGATTGGTGACAATACAGGGTTTAGAAGACCGGGTAATGTATTGGCAATAGAGCCAGGTGCAAATTATTATTATAAAAAAGTAAACTTTTATTTATATGCACCCATTGCAATGCGAAGAGAGCGTCCACAAAGCTATCCAGATATGCTAAGAACAAATGATACTAAAGTGTTTTCTAGAGGAGATGCTGCTTTTGCAGATTATAGCATTAACATAGGAATGGGGTATCGCTTTTAAGATTTATTCGAATATAGATATACTTAAATGCTTGAATGCTTCCATCGCGCCCATGTATTCACAAGTGCGCGCACCAGCTTTATTGGCATTGAAAATAATTTTCTTCCATTCAGCTAAGCCAATCGTTGACAATTGTGAAGGCTCGTATGAAATGAGTTGGTATAAAACGGCCCCCACAAAAGCATCTCCTGCACCTGTGGCATCTATTGGTGTAATGTTGATGCTACCAATTATTTCTAAATGGTCTTCTAAAGAAAATAGAGTGCCTTCTTTTCCAAGGGTAATGGCAAAGACAGCGAATGTTTTTTTTCTTAATGCGGCTGCCGCATCTTGCACTGAATCACATGCCGTTATCAATAGGGCTTCCTCTTCGCTTAATTTAAAAAAATGGCACTGCTCTATAAAAGGCCAGCACTGCTCTATAAAACTTTGTGAATTATTTTGAAATAATAAGTGACGGTAATTAGGATCAAAGCTTACAATTATATTATTTGCTTTGGCTTCAGCCAATAAATGAGTATAGGTAGTTTGTAATGGCCCAGGTAAAAATGCAGTAGCCGATCCAAAATGTACAATACCATAGTCGCTTATATTTAATGTTGTCAAATCATTGGGGCTTAATTGCCCATCCGCTCCTCTGTTAAAATAAAAATCGCGTTCACCATCTTCCATCAATGAAACAAAAGCAAGGGTTGTAAAATAATTGGGATCTTGCAAAACCCAATTGGTATTCACCCCCATGGTTTGAAGTAGTTCAATAAGGTGTTGACCAAAAGGGTCTTTACCAACTTTGGCAGCCATGTTTACCTTACCACCCAAGGCAGCAATGGCAGCAGCTACATTGGCAGGCGCGCCTCCTGCTTTCTTTAAAAAATTTTGTCCTTTCGACAAGCTGCTCCCTCTATCGGTGCAAATCATATCAATTAATGCTTCCCCAATACATAATACTTTCATAGCCCTATTTTTAATTTATCTTCCATACTACTATGTTAAATATAGTCAATTTGCGTTTTAATCTAATCACACACTATCTTTGTACGATATCGATATTAAAACTTTTGCATGGCTTATTCAATTACATATGTCAAGTCCGAAGTGCTTCAAGCCCTTCGTTACCACTTTATTAAACAAAGAGAGATAAAATCATTAATGATTATAATAAATCTATATGCAATTATCACTGCAGTGTTATTGTTTATGAAAAAAATTAGGCCTGAACCATTTTTATTGGGCTCCATTTTATGGATATTACTCATGGCTTTCTTTTGGTTTATATTACCCAATATGTTTTTCAGAAAAACCACTCTATTTAAAGAAAATTGGGACTTTAGTTATGATAACAAGCGTGCAACTTTAATGGGAAATTTAGGCGAGGCAAGTTGGGAATGGGACACCGTATCCTATTATTTTGAAAGTGCTTATTTCTTTCATTTTTATTTTAGTCCCAAAAGTTTCTTTATCATTCCTAAAGCACATATTCCTTTTGAAGACCAGCATATTATTAGAGGTATTTTGAAGGATAAGTAATTGGGCTTTGTTTTATGCCATAATGCTATTGCTTGTTCGTTTACTTAGCTGTCTTTTTTAGCAGTAAAAAGCCTAATTTTTCATGGAATTAGCCTCAAAAAGGATAAAAAACACCTAATTCCACCCCAAAGCTTAAATTGTGCAAACAAAATGGTAAATAAAGTATGGCTTTTTTGACAAAAAGTATATTTTTGCGCCGTAAACAAAACTATTTACAATGTCAGACATCGCATCAAGAGTTAAAAAAATCATCGTTGACAAATTAGGCGTTGATGAAGCAGAAGTTACAAACGAAGCATCATTTACAAATGATTTGGGAGCAGATTCTTTAGACACCGTTGAATTAATTATGGAATTTGAAAAAGAATTCAATATCTCTATTCCAGACGAACAAGCAGAAACAATTACTACTGTTGGTCAAGCTGTAGCTTATATCGAAGAGCACGCTAAATAGTTGTAATAATTATTTGACGGCTTCCAATTAAACACAGCATATTTTAATCCGCCTTTTTGAGCCTTTGCTTTAAAGGCGGATTATTAATTTAAAACAAAAAGTCATGCAGACTAAGCGTATTGTAGTTACAGGAATTGGTACTTTAAATCCATTGGGTAATAATCTTAGTGAATACTGGGATAATTTAGTGAATGGTGTATCAGGAGCTGATATGGCAACGCAGTTTGATGCTTCCAAGTTTAAAACAAAATTTGCTTGTGAGATTAAAGGTTTTGATGCAACCAATTTTATGGATCGCAAAGAAGCAAGAAAGCTGGATCGTTTTTCTCAAATTGCTTTAGTTGCTAGCGACCAAGCAGTCATTGATGCAGGCATTACCAAAGAGAATGTAGATCATGACAGAGTGGGTGTTATTTTTGCAAGTGGTATTGGTGGGTTAACCACTTTTACCGAAGAAGTAACCAATTTTGTGCATGGTGACGGAACACCAAGATTCAATCCTTTTTTTATCCCAAAAATTATTTTAGATATCGCTGCTGGTCAAATATCTATGAAGCATGGCTTTAGAGGTCCTAATTATGCAGTAGTGAGCGCCTGTGCTTCCAGCACCAACGCCATTATTTCGGCAATGGATAATTTAAAATTAGGCAAGGCTGATATTATTATCACAGGTGGTGCAGAGTCGGTAATTGGCATTGCAGGAATGGGGGGATTTAATGCCATGAAAGCAATGAGTGAAAGAAACGATGATCCTAAAACAGCTAGCCGTCCTTATGATAAGGATCGGGATGGTTTTGTGATGGGAGAAGCGAGTGGTGTATTAGTACTAGAAGAATTAGCGCACGCAATTAAACGCGGTGCTAAAATATATTGTGAAGTGGTGGGGGGTGGTGCCACCGCAGATGCATATCATTTAACAGCGCCGCATCCGGAAGGGCTAGGTGCAAAAAATGTAATGAATGCAGCTTTAAGAGATGCAGGTATGGTTGCATCAGATATTGATTATATCAACACACACGGAACTTCTACTCCATTAGGAGATATTGCGGAATCAAAAGCTATTTTAGATGTATTTGGTGAGCATTCTTATCAATTAAATATTAGTGCGACCAAGTCTATGACAGGACACTGCTTAGGTGCGGCCGGCGTCATTGAAGCCATTGCATGTATACAATCTGTAATACATGACATCGTGCCTCCAACCATTAACCATTTCACCGACGATCCAGAATTAGACAATCGTTTAAATTTTACTTTCAACAAAGCGCAAAAGCGTGTGGTGAATGCTGCTTTGAGTAACACTTTTGGATTTGGTGGTCACAATGCTTGCGTGATTGTGAAAAAGTACAAGGCTTAATTTAAGTATAGTGAAACGTCGCATCAACCAATTCATTTCTTTATTTAAAAAAACTGGTTTCAATGCGGATTTGAAACATTTAATTGGGTATCGCACTAGGAATATTTTATTATTTCAAACGGCGCTAAATCACCGTTCAGTTAAAGACAATCCTACAGAAAATAATGAGCGTTTAGAATTTTTAGGGGATGCCGTCATTGGCACTGTAGTTGCCGATTATTTATTTAAAAAATATCCCTACAAAGGGGAAGGATTTTTAACAGAGATGCGATCCAAGATGGTGAATCGCGCACAACTCAATAATATTGCTGTTCAAATGGGATTGCGTAAAATGACTCGATTTAATAAAATGGATGGAGGATTAAGAACTAGTCAAATTTTTGGAAATACTTTAGAAGCCTTAGTGGGAGCCATCTATTTGGATAAGCAATACGATTTCACAAAAAAGTGGATTGTAGAAAAAATGATTCAGCCTTATTTATTCATGGACGATTTAGAATTGATTGATATTAATATTAAAAATAAAATTATTGGGTGGGCTTTAAAACAAGGCAAACAAATTGATTTTGTTTTGGCCGGTGAACAATTGGAAGGGCGTCGTCGTTTATTCACTATCAATGTGGTCTTAGATGGAGAGGTGGTAGCGAGTCAAAAAGGCTTTACCAAAAAAGATGCAAGCCAGTTGGCTGCTCAAAAAGCAATTGAAGCTTTAGGAATTTAATTTTTCAATACCCCGCTAATTTTTATCAAATGCTTTGGCAAAGTTCAATCAATACGCCATTGCTATCCTTTGGATGCAAGAAGCAAACTAACTTATTATCGGCTCCTTTTTTTGGAACCTCATTAAGTAAAGTGAACCCTTCGGATTGTAATCTTGTCATTTCGGTTTGAATATCAGGTACTTCGAAAGCAATATGATGCATACCTTCTCCTTTTCTGGCAATAAATTTGGCAATGACGCCCTCAGGATCAGTACTTTCCAATAATTCTATCTTCGTTCCTTGCTGAAGAAAAAAGGCCGTATTAACGCTTTCTGAACCTACGGACTCGGTTTTATAACAGGGGCTATTTAAAAGCTTTTCAAATAAAGGGATACTAAGTTCCAAGTTTTTTACTGCAATCCCTATGTGTTCTAGGTTATAGCCCATTTTGATTGGTTTTACGATTTGGGAAAAAATTGCCCCTTCAAAGCTAAGGAAATAGCGTTAATCCAAGCCTAAGCTTTACTTTTGTATTCTGAAAAATCAAACACACACATGTTAAAATTACCTATTTATCTTGATCATAACGCAACGACCCCAATGGATCCAAGGGTGTTAGAAGCGATGTTACCTTATTTTGTCGAAAATTTTGGAAATGCGGCTAGCCGTAACCATTCATTTGGATGGCAAGCAGAGGAAGCAGTAGATTATGCTAGAGAGCAAATCGCTCAATTAATTGGAGCAGATCCTAAGGAAATCATCATTACTTCCGGAGCGACTGAAGGGGATAACCTTGGCATTAAAGGGGTGTTTGAAATGTATGCAACCAAAGGAAATCACATCATTACCTGTACTACTGAGCATAAAGCGGTGTTAGATACTTGTAAGCATCTTGAAAAATTAGGTGCTGAGGTTACTTATTTGGAAGTACAGCCTGATGGTTTGATTGATTTAAAACAATTAGAAGCGGCAATGAAGCCAACGACTATTTTAGTGGCAATCATGTATGCAAATAATGAAATAGGGGTGATACAACCAGTTAGAGAAATCAGTGCCATTGCCAAAAAGCATGGGGCTTTATTTTTTACCGATGCGGTACAAGCAGTTGGTAAAATACCTGTGGATGTAAATGCGGATGGCATAGATATTATGGCATTCACTGCACATAAAATGTATGGTCCAAAGGGCGTGGGCGCTTTGTATGTGCGACGCAAAAATCCACGTGTAAAAGTAACTGCGCAAATCGATGGCGGTGGTCATGAAAGAGGAATGCGTAGTGGTACTTTAAATGTTCCTGGTATTGTTGGTTTTGGTAAAGCTGCAGAAGTAGCAAGGTTAGATATGGCTGCTGACACGGAAAGAATTTCTAAACTAAGAGATAAATTAGAGAATGCTTTAAAGCAAATAGACGAGTCATATGTGAATGGAAATCCAGCACATCGTTTACCACATGTGAGTAATATTTCCTTTAAATATGTAGAAGGGGAAGGCTTAATGATGGGCTTTAATAAGGACATTGCATTGTCTTCTGGATCGGCTTGTACATCGGCTTCTTTAGAGCCTAGCTATGTATTAAAGGCATTAGGCTTAGGAGACGATTTGGCACATAGTTCTCTTCGTTTTGGATTGGGAAGACATACTACAGAGGAGCAAATTGATTTTACGATTAAAGCAGTAACGGATACGGTACTTAAGCTTCGTGAAATGAGTCCTTTGTGGGAAATGTTTAAAGAAGGAGTGGACATTGATGCAATTCAATGGGCACATCACTAAACATTACAAGTGAGCAATCAAATGCTTCAAAATAAAAATTAAAAAAAACTAAAACATACAACCATGGCATATTCAGATAAAGTAATTGATCATTATTCTAATCCTAAAAATGTAGGAACCTTAGATAAAGCTTCTAAAAGCGTAGGTACGGGATTAGTAGGCGCCCCAGAGTGCGGAGACGTTATGCGTTTACAAATTCAAGTAGACGAAGTAACAGGTATCATTACCGATGCAAAGTTTAAAACATTTGGATGTGGTTCTGCAATTGCTTCAAGCTCTTTGGCTACTGAGTGGCTAAAAGGAAAGTCGATAGACGAAGCGGTTACAATTGACAATATGGATTTAGTAGAGGAATTAAATTTACCTCCAGTAAAAATTCACTGTTCAGTTTTAGCGGAAGATGCTATCAAATCTGCAATCAATGATTATCGTGTGAAAAATGGTTTAAAAGAATTAGTTTTCGAAGAGCGTATTCACTAATACATTTCATGAGTACAGTAGCAGAAAATACCATTTTAGTGAGTGATAAGGCAAAGGCAAAAGTAAAACAACTTATGCTGGATGCTGAAATTACCAACGACTCAACGTACTTCTTAAGAGTAGGCGTAGTGGGTGGTGGATGTTCTGGATTAAGTTATAAGCTTGATTTTGATAATGAAGTAAAGCCAATGGATCAGGTCTTTGAGGACAATGGCGTTAAAGTGGTTACGGATTTAAAAAGCTTTTTATATTTAGTGAACACGGAGTTGGATTTTTCAGATGGTTTAAATGGCAAAGGCTTTTACTTTAACAACCCTAATGCAAGTAGAAGCTGTGGTTGTGGCGAAAGTTTCGCAGTGTAGCTTTTTAGCACTTTTATGCTTTGCATACCTGGACCTTATTTTAACTTTTTATACAAGGTGTCTCAATATCAATTGGGGCACTTTTTTGCTTTATAGCACTTTTATATTTTAATTTAACAAAGTGCTATAAAGCACTCAAATCATTAATTTAGTAGCTTTGAGATCTATGTGGGCAATTTGTAAAAAAGAGTGGACTCAGTTTTTTAACGGATTAACTGGCTATTTAATTATTGGGTTTTACCTGATGGTGAATGGCTTATTTTTATTCGTATTGCCCAATTACAATGTATTTGATTTTGGTTATACGTCTTTACAGGTTTATTTTGATTTCGCCCCATGGTTTTTATTATTATTGGTGCCTGCCATTACCATGCGGAGCTTCTCGGATGAATACAAGCAAGGAACTTATGAAATTCTCCGAACCCTACCGGTAAGTCCTGTACAACTAGTACTCGCTAAATTTTTAGGATCTTTTTTAATTGTGACCATTGCCATTATCCCTACCCTTTTATACGCATTTGCTTTAGATAGTTTGAGTATGGTGGGTGGATTGGATTGGGGGGCGACCCTAGGTTCTTATCTGGGCTTATTTTTCTTAGCCATGGTGTATAGTATGGTTGGCGTGTTTGCAAGTAGTACTTCAAAAAATAGTTTAGTCTCCTTATTAATTTCCATTATCAT
>CAIOYQ010000233.1 GCA_903862505.1 uncultured Bacteroidota bacterium | reverse complement strand
GGCTTACAAGCTTTGGCTTTACGGAAATAATCTTTCGCTGCGCGGAACTCGCGCTTATTCATAAAAATTTGGCACATACTTAAAAAAGCAACGGCTTCCGATTCTTTATCTGGGATACCTGCTCTAATGGCTGCGCGGATATATGCTTCCCCTTGTTTGGTGTCACCTTTTTGCATGGACATCATACCCAATTGCAATTTATTCGCACCTTCCGCTTCCGGCATGGCCGAACCAAGTTCGTTACTCTTTTTCAAATGCTTTTCAGCAGCATCAAAGTCTTGTTTCACCATGGCAATATTACCCTTGATGGTATAAAAGGTACTGCGGACAGGCTTATATAATAACTGCGGCCACCACACGGTAGACAAGATTTTTTCTACTGCGTCCATATCCCCTGCTTCCATCGGCGCTTGCACTAAACGCAATGGGCCAATAAAAAAATGGCTTAAAATGCCTATTAATCCTGCAAAATATAGAGGGAAAACAGGCCAAAAACCGCTCGTTCCCGATAATTCAAGGCCTAAGCCTAGCGCTATTGCTAATAAACTTAACCAAAAACGGAATTTGATAATAATATTGTAAAAGCCCATATATGTGTAATTGAGGGTCAAAGATACCAAAATATAGCGTCACTTATAATAGAAGTGACTATTTTTGCCGTCCTAAATATGACCAGGCCTAGTGCTGGCTCAAACGGGGGTCCCGTAGTTCAATGGATAGAATAGGTGTTTCCTAAACACTAGATCCAAGTTCGATTCTTGGCGAGACCACTTTTCTCTTGAAACCCTTGTCTATCAAGGGTTTTTGTTTTTACCCTATTTCATACTCGGTTGGATTTTTGTAAAGTGTGTAGCAAAAGTGTGTAGCAGATTGGTAAATTCAACTGTACCCTATTATAAAATTGACATTAAAAAACCCTTGATTTACTGCAAGGGTTTTCAAGTGCTAGGAACTTTTGGGAATAATCGGGAAAGTAGAAAATTAATCAGTATCCTCTAAACTAAATACATCCTCAATGGTCTTATTAAAGACCTTACAAATCTTTATCGCCAAGACGGTTGAAGGAACAAATTTCTTCAATTCAATAGCGTTAATGGTTTGTCTTGTAACAGAAACCTTCTCCGCCAACTGTTCTTGTGTAAGATTATTCACTGCGCGTTCCACTTTAATCTTGTTAATCATTTGTTTTAGTTGAATTTTTATAGATTAAAAAATGAAACCTCAAAATGTAGAATATCATAACAGTAAATAAGTTACAAGACATCACCTGAAAAAATGGAACTCCGTGAATAAAAACGATACCAAAAAAGAGAAAAATATAATTGAAAAATACCGAATTTTGTAATGAATTCAACCTAAGTTGATTGATATATTCATCCTCTTTTTTTTCTTTGGAGAACATCACTAACATCCCTCCAATTAATAAAAGAACACATACTAAATTAGGATAGAGCCAAACAAAGTCTATTCTAAAAGGGGACCTTTTTTCACTTTGAAACATTCGAGTGCCAAAATATCCAAAAGCCTGAATCCTTTGAAAAGTAAATTTAGGAGAAAACATAACAAACGGTCCAGCAATAACAGATGGTATGAATAACAACCATCCAATTTTTTTATAGTTGTGTGGAAGAAGTGAAGATTTCATAATTATTTTTTTCAAATGTATATTATAATATACATTTAGACAAATATTTTATACATTTTGTATATAATAATTTACATATAATTGATAATCAATCCCTTTTACACAAATGAATTTTTTAAAAAATGTAGGTCTTATTCCATTTTTCCTCACACAACAAAGGACCCACGATTTAACGTAAGTCCTTGATTTTCATGTAGCGAGACCGTGTGCTTACCTCCTCAACTGATTTCCAAAATGGAGAGTTAGGTATGTTTTTCATACTACTAATTTATAAATTAATATTTATAAAACACGAAATTGTATTAAACCACAAAAAACGCTTGCTTTAAGGCAGGGGTTTTCTTGTATTGGGAACTTTCGGGAATAATCGGGAAAGACAGGTTTCTACCTAACCTCAAAGTGGGTTTGGAATTACAGAAGATGAAATAGTATTAAGTTCAAATACACCAACTTTGAAACCAACCAAATGTTGGATTTGTATGAGTT
>CAIOYQ010000232.1 GCA_903862505.1 uncultured Bacteroidota bacterium | reverse complement strand
ACTCACTTAAGCGCATACCCGTTGCATAAAACAATTGAATGACCATTTTTTCGGTATACCCTTTCCAGCCTTCTGCAAATGCTAAATTAGTAAACAGTTGTTCCATATCATTCTCCGCTACAAAAACGGGTAATCGTTTACCCACTTTTGGACTAATAACCGTTTCCATTGGGCTTTTACTAATTTCTCCTTGTTGAATTTGATATTTAAAGAAAGATTTTAAGGACGAAATTTTACGATTTAATGTTTTACCAGTCATCTCCTCCTCCTTCATGCCCGCCAACCAGGATCTTACTATGGTGCCCGTTATTTGAGTAAATGAAATTCCCTCATACTGCGTTTCTACAAAATCGAAAAACTGAATAAGATCATTAGAATAGGCCGTAATCGTGTGCACTGAATACCGCTTCTCAAATTGAAGGAAGGCCAGGAAGGCATTGAGCGGAGTATAGCGGGTTTGTGAGATCATTGCAACCTTAAAGATAATAAAAAGCCTTTGACATAGGGGCATAAAAAAAGACCCAGCTTTAAGGCTAGGTCTTAAATATGTTTGAGTGAAGATATGAATACTATCCCTCGATTTTACCAGAGAAAATCTGTTGCTTGTAAATCGCTTTCAATACTTGGAAACGACGTTTAACAGATGGTTTCACAAATGCTTGACGTGCACGTAAATTCAATAAAGTCTTACTTTTTTCGAACTTCTTCTTGTACTTTTTAAGCGCTTTGTCAATGTTCTCGCAGTCTTTTGAATCAATAATTAACATAATATATACCTCCTCAGGCGTTTTTGAAAAAAATTAAAATTAAATTTCCAAGCCTTTATATTTTTTAAAGGTGAGGGAAATTTGGACGGCAAAGATAACAATCCTTGTGAAATATCCAAATTTCTATTCAAATTTATATTTACCCTATTTACAGCCCAGATTGGATGTCCTTCCCTTTTAGCGCCCCCGATATTGCTTGATCCATGGCGCGTTCTGCAAATGGACGAGTTACATCGTTTAATGCTTCCGTTTTGGCCTGTATTAAATTCTTGTCTTCCAATGTAATAGCCAATTGAAGGGCCTGCATGGCATTGGCCGATGCGGTTAACTCCTCTTTGGTTAAAATAGACGCATTCTTGGTCAAAAACTTTTCAGTGACCGATAACATTTGTTCCGCTTCTGTCCTCGCTTCTACTAAGGCTCTTACAGCAATATCTTCTTTGGCATGCGTAATACTATCCATTAATCTTTGTTCTACTTCCTGGTCTGTTAAACCATATTGTGGTTTAATATCTATGCTTTGCGTCACCCCGCTTCTTATTTCTTTTGCACTCACTTGTAAAATGCCGTCTGCATTAATTAAAAAACTTACATCCACTTTAGGAAGCCCTGCCGGCATGGCGGGTATGCCTGTTAGGGTGAACTCGCCTAGTTTACGATTGTCTTTCACTAAATCGCGTTCTCCTTGGTATACTGCAATTTGAATACCCGATTGAGCATCTTTTTGAGTAGTATATTGTCTTCCGGCTTTCGTTGGAATTTTTGAATTTCTTGGTAGCAATACATCCATTAATCCTCCCATGGTTTCAATGCCTAAACTTAATGGCGTAATATCTAATAATAACATGGACTGATTATTCCCTGCTAAAATATCCGCTTGCACTGCTGCACCTAAGGCAACCACTTCGTCTGGATTTACTGAATCATTTACTGCTTGATTAAAATATTCTCCCACTGTTTTTTTAACCAATGGCACTCTTGTACTTCCACCTACCATTAACACCGTATGAATATCAGACACTTGTAAACCTGCGTCCTTCATAGCGTTCAGGCAACAGTCCATTGTTTTATTTACAATAGGTTGGATTAAAGATTCAAATGTTTCTTTGGTGATAGATAATTTTTCGCCAGCAAATTCTGTTTCGAAAATTTCGTGATTTGATAAATGAATTTTTGCTTTTTCTGCAGCGAGTCTTAATTGTTGTTTAAGTGCAACCTGGGTATCTAAATTATCAATAGTCCATTGCTTCATCCAGTATTCAATGATGGCTCTATCTAAATCATCCCCCCCTAAATAAGTATCACCGTTGGTACTTAATACTTCGAAAATTCCATTGGCAATTCTTAAAATTGAAATATCAAATGTGCCACCTCCTAAATCATAAACTGCAATTGTTTTTTCCTCAGTTGGATGTAAACCCAATCCGTATGCAAGGCTTGCTGCTGTTGGTTCGTTGATAATTCTGAGTACATCTAATCCTGCTAACTTACCTGCATCACGTGTTGCTTGTCTTTGAGCATCATTAAAATAAGCAGGCACCGTAATCACTGCTTTGGTAACCGGTGTTTTCAAAATATGTTCTGCGCGTTTCTTTAATTCTTCAAGGATGAAAGAACTTAATTCAATAGGTGAATAAAATTTATTACCTACTTGTACTTTTACTAAGCGCTCTGTATTATCATCAATCACTTTATACGCAAAAAAGTCTTGGTGCGTTTGAATATCCGTATAACTTTTTCCCATTAATCGCTTCGCACTAAAAATGGTATTTTTAGGATCAGCTTCTAAAAAAGGTCTTGCACGCTCTCCTACTTCTACATTCCCATATTCATCAAAGTGCACGACACTTGGAACAATACTTGTTCCATCAAACTCTTTTAAAGCCGTAGGTTGCTTGGTTTCGGGATGAATAATAGCCACTAAGCTATTGGTCGTACCTAAATCAATACCCACAATCATCTCCGCTTGTTGTAAACTACCCGTAGCAATATTTATACCAATCTTAGCCATTCAAAAAATTTTACAAATGTACATTTACCCCTACTATGAAAGGTTGCGAATTAAGGAATGATTTATTTGCGTGTAGTAACCAATTGGGTTTTAGAAAAAGTGTCGTGCAAAGGCTTGTCATTCCAGGCCATTCCAAACATTGTAATTAAAGAAGTCCTCAATAGCGCGCGAATTAAGAACTGAAATGGATTAGGGCGTTTGCCATTTTCTGAAACCACCTTAGTCTTAGTAATCATTTTTGCAATGGTTTGACAAAAAATGAGCTCAAACAAGAAGGTATAAGCAAATGTAGTCGCAAAGAAAAAATACCCATATCGATAGGGCGTAAACCCCCAATTATATACGTTGAAATTATACCATTGATAGATAAAAAAGCTCAAAAAACAGATGATGATGGTATCTAGGAAAAAGTGGATTATCCGAGTCCCTTCACTAATTGTGGGAGTTGTTGGGTTCATGATGCAAAAATATTGCTTTTTAGTAGTTAAATTTGCTCAAAGTATTAGAATATGACATTAGTTCAAGAACTACGCTGGAGAGGTATGATTCAAGATATTATGCCAGGTACCGAGGAATTGTTTGAAAAAGAAATGGTTTCTGGATATATTGGCTTTGATCCTACATCAGATAGTTTACATATTGGAAGCTTAGTCCCTATTTTGCTATTAGTACATTTACAAAAAGCAGGACATAAACCTTTTGCATTGTTAGGTGGCGCAACGGGTATGGTAGGTGACCCAAGTGGCAAGAGTGAAGAAAGAAATTTATTAAGTGAAGAAACTTTAGCATTTAATATTGCAGGTGTAAAAAAACAATTGTCTCATTTTTTAGATTTTAATAGCGGCGCAAAAAACGCAGCAGAATTGGTAAACAATTACGATTGGTTTAAGAATTTTAATTTCTTAGATTTTATTAGAGACGTAGGCAAGCATATTACGGTGAACTACATGATGGCCAAGGATAGTGTGAAAAAAAGAATTGAAGGGGATACGGGTATGAGCTTTACTGAATTCACCTATCAATTAGTACAGGGCTATGATTTTTACTGGCTGTTCCAACATAAAAATTGTAAGCTACAAATGGGCGGAAGTGACCAATGGGGCAATATCACAACTGGCACCGAATTAATCCGTCGCAAAACGGGTGGTGAAGCGTTTGCTTTTACTTGTCCTTTAATTACGAAAGCAGATGGTGGTAAATTTGGTAAAACAGAAAAAGGAAATGTGTGGTTAGATGCAAAGAAAACATCTCCATATCAGTTTTATCAATTTTGGTTAAATGCAAGTGATGAAGATGCCATCAAGTGGATTAAAATATTTACTTTATTAGATCCTGCAACAATTGATGATTTAATTGCAGAACATGCAAACGCCCCACAATTAAGAACCTTACAAAAAGCATTGGCATCAGAATTAACTAAGTTAGTACATAGCCAGGCTGATTTAAATTTTGCAATCAGTGCCACCGAAATATTATTTGGCAACGCCACTACCGAGGTTTTACAATCCTTAAATGAGGAACAATTATTGCAAGTAATGGAAGGGGTGCCAACAGTAAATGTTACCCTTTCACAATTAAATGAAGGATATGATTTAGTTAGCTTATTGGCCGACACACAAATATTCCCAAGCAAGGGAGAAGCCCGCAAAATGTGGCAGGCAGGTGGCTTAAGTATTAACAAGGAAAAAATAAGTACCGAATTTACCACAGTAACCACTGCACAATTATTGCAAGGTAAATACCTATTGCTGCAAAAAGGTAAAAAGAACTATTATTTAGTGATTGCTAGTTAATATATTTCAAAACTTACACCTATTTCAAAAAAAAGCCTCCAAGTTCTGGAGGCTTTTTTTATATACAGTTAAAATATAATTATTTTATTGCCTTCCACATTTCTTCTGCAACGAATGCATTTCCTTTAGCATTTAAATGCACCCTGTCAGATGTTAAAATTCCTTTTTCTTCATTCTTTGGATTATTCGCTACACTGTATTCATGAAAAGATTTTCTTAAATCTACCAATCCTAAACTATGCTCTGCGGCATATTTGCGTATCCAATTACTAAATATATTTAAATCTCCATCTTGACTGTTTGAATAATCGGTACGTTCTCCAATGGCCGCGGGTGTTACTACCACCACTTTAGCGCCTGTTGCTTGAATTTTCTTTACTACTGCATCATAAAATTTACCATATTTATCAAGGTCTGTGCCCGTTCCAAAATCTGCTTTATGCCAAACATCGTTCACTCCTACCCAAATGACCACTACATCAGGGTGTTGATCTAATACATCTTTTTCCAAACGCAGATATAAATCATAAATTTTGTTACCACTAACACCCGCTCCAACCAATTCATATTTATCGGCAAGCCCCTTTTTTACAATTTCCTGATTGAGTAAATCAATATACCCTCCTTTATTAACCCCTGCTTCGGTAATGGAATCTCCAAAAAACACAACTTTTTTCTTTTTCTCCCCTCTAAAAGAAAATAGGAATAAGCAACCAATAAAAGCGGTCAAAAGCAACAATTTACTGTTCATGATAGAAAAGGTTTAAGTTTTAAAATATAATTGGAGATATAAGTTAGTTATTATTGATAATATAAGGCCTAAATGGGACAAAAATTTGGAAAATTTTGTCCTGACCCCTATTTTTGCAATCCATTCTTAGAATGGCATAGGGATTGCCTGATGGTGTAACGGTAGCACAACTGTTTTTGGTGCAGTTTGTCTTGGTTCGAATCCAGGTCAGGCAACCAAAGAAAAAAGAAGCCGCAACGTAAGTTGCGGTTTTTTTATTGAGCGAATGGCGAGATCAAGCATAGAGCGAAGCGATACGAGACAGCGTAAAGACAAATGCGAGCTTGCTCGAAATTTGGATTGCAGCTGTCTCGTAGAAGTTGCAACGCAACTTGCTACAATCGAGCTATGAGAACAATAAAAAAGCCTTAGTGGGAAGTTCGCAGAACTTACTACTAAGGCTTACTTTTTTTATGTTGGGATTTTCCAAATTAAAAGGATGGCCGAGCAAAGCGAGGACAATCCGTTTTATTACTGGGATTTTTCAAAATGTGAAAACTTTAACTACAAGTAGTACAAGCTGAATTACACAAATATTTTGACTCAATCCAGAACTTTTTATTCAACTTCTTGTAAAATACATAGTACATGTCTTTATTGTAGTCCAACACATTAACAAATACTTCTGATATCTTAAGTCTTTCTACAGGACCAGTTTTATTGCTTGAAGCATATAAAGGAATTGCATTCTTTGCATAATTAGAAATAACAGTACCTAACACGCTGTAATGAATATAACCAGGATTATTTAGTGTAATCGCATCATCCATTTCACAACTAACGTATGATTTAACCAAGAAGTAATTTCCTTCTTTGCCAATAATTTGAACCTCAAAATCAGTTTCTCTTCCATCAATAGTTGTAAGGATATCACCGCCTGGTTTTGCTCTTACATTGGTAGGCGCTTTCATGTCTGGATCCCTAAGAATCAAAGTAATGGACTGAGCATATCCCGAAAATGAGATAGAAAAAAACAATGCAACTGTGTGAAGTAATTTTTTCATTTTAATTTAATTTTAAAATTTTGAGTCATCGCCTAATTCTTCCCCTTCGAAATCACCTTAAGTACCACCGGGAAGGATTTATTATTTAACATAGAATACCAGGTTCCTGAAATAGTTTGACCAATATTCTTGTTCCATTCTCCATTGAGTACAAAGTATCCAGATTCTTTGCCTTTAACACTTTCTACAATTCTACCTCCATCTGATTCACAAAGATCGATTTTACCTTT
>CAIOYQ010000231.1 GCA_903862505.1 uncultured Bacteroidota bacterium | reverse complement strand
CAAAAACGAAAGCAATAAGGCAAGCTGCTTGGGTGCCCTTGTCCATTCGTTAAGTAGTTGCTCTATTTGATCTTCTGCTTTATAGGCTGGAGCAAGATGAATATAGGTTTCCTCTTTTGTCTTGTATTTATCATTCATATTTTCTTGAATGAAACAAATTCCTTTTTGGATTAGTTTGTTGACAATGGGGTACACCGATTTTTTATCCAATAATTTTTGAACCTCCACAAGGCTCAATTCTTTTTTTATTTGTAATGCTTCGCTAATAATGTATTCGGAATCGCTTAATTGATGACTGTCAATTATTTGATCCTCATTGTATATAAAAACAGACTCGCTTGATATTTTAAGATGACTTGGAACCGCCGCTTGCATCACTTCTCCTTCGCTACACATATAATATTGTGCCATCCATTCCCATAGCGCTAATTGTTCGGGATAAACGATCGGTGCCTCGTCTAATACGGAGAGAATCGGCTTGGGATTAAAAGCAGTTGGTTTTTCTGTAAATATTTTTTTAACAATGCCTGCATAGCGTTTATTATTTCCTAGCATGACTTCTACGCGCATACCAATCATTATTTGGTCTAATAATGTGCTTGGGATTTCCCAAGTGTAATTTTTGGGAAGGGCTAATGGTATGATTATTTCAGCGTACATAATAATGTTTGCAAAAATACGCTATGCATTTGACACTATTTTGATTAGTTATTTGTAGGGGGTAGCCTTATTTTGAGGGGTAATTCCTATATCTTCTCATGCCTTCATCCATCATTTGATATACTTCTGTTTTTAACTTTTCAATATCCTCTAAGGTATAGGTTGACACTTCTACGGTCTTTAAATAAACCACCCTATTGGCACCTGGGGTTAAGGAAAATACACTTTCAAAATGCATTCTATCCACTGCATCAATCATTAAAATAGGCTGTATAGGTATTTGCATTTCAATATCTAGTTTAAAAGCGCCATTATAAAAGGATTTTAGTGGCTGTTGACTGGTCATGCTAAATGTACCTTCTGGAAAAATAAAAATAGAAGTTCGCTTATGTAAAGCAGCTTTTAAATTTCTTAAACTTCTTGCTCTTTTTTCAGGGCTGCTTCTGTCTACCAAAATAACTGCGGCGCGGTATACCCATCCAAAAATGGGGATTTTAGAGGACTCGAATTTACCGAGTGGCCTAATTGGTTGGTGGTTTAGTTGGACAATAGGAGGAATGTCCATATAGGAATTGTGGTTGGCTACGAAAATATGTGGTTTTTTAAAATCATGATTTGCCTCGTATATTTCTTTATGCCAAACGCCAATAAAAAAATACCATGTTTGAGCCCAATACCTGCATACTTTATAAACACGCTTGCTTAGTTTGGCTTTCCCAAAGGGGATAAGTAAGATTAATGCAATGGCAGATAAAATAGTAAGCATTGCAAAAACAAGGAGGGCGTAAATGCAATAAATGAGTTGTACTAGTCTTTTAATGGGCTTCATCTAAGCACTAATATAATAAAAAAGGCCCAAATAGAAATTCGGGCCATACGATTGCTTGCTTATCATGCTAGATCTAAAATCTATATTATGCCTTTAGGGGATTACTGCCGTATTTTTCGACAGGTTGTGTAGGGCCTAATCCCAATAATTTCTTATAACGAACGTTCGCAATCAAGTAGATGATGAAAATTTCTAAATAAAGTCTGTGCTGAATTGGTTGTCCATAAATGCTTTGGGCCAAGAAAAGGTTGCAGGAAAAATACCAAAGAGTGAACTACCCGAGCCACTCATACTTGCATAGAGTGCACCTTGAGCGTACAATTCATTTTTAATGGTTTCAAGTATTGGGTGTGCTTTAAATAAGGGTGCTTCAAAATCATTGATGAGTGTGGTTTTCCAAGTCTCAATAGGTTGTGCTACTATTTCAGCAATTGATTTTTCTTTTGCATGAGGTTGCAATTGACTAAATGCCCATGCAGTGGAAACATGAATTCCAGGATGTACCAATGCAATTTTATAATTTGATAAATCACAAGTGGATGCATTTAAAATTTCGCCTCTGCCTGTAGCATGACATGCATGATCATGCACAAAAAAAGGACAGTCGCTTCCTAATTGAGCAGCATAGTCAACTAGTTGGTTTGAATTTAATCCTACATTAAATTGTTGGTTTAATAATTTGAGTACCGCTGTTCCATCACTGGAACCACCACCCAATCCAGCCCCCATGGGTATTTTTTTATGCAAATGCATTTTAACGGCGGGTATAGTAGGAAAATCTTTTTTAAGTAAATGGTATGCTTTTACACAAAGGTTTTGTGTTTCATCACCTGGTATGTCAATGCCTGTATTGGAGAATATAATATCCTTAGCAGTATTATCGCTGTGTATAATTTCCAGCATATCTTGCAATGCGACTGGATAAAACACAGTTTCTAATGCATGATAACCATCGGCTCTTTTTGCAATAATGGATAAGCCTAAATTAATTTTACAGTTGGGAAAAGCAATCATAGGTAAATGAGTTAGGATTTCTTTTGCTCATTTCTTTTTGCAATTTCATCTCGGATAT
>CAIOYQ010000230.1 GCA_903862505.1 uncultured Bacteroidota bacterium | reverse complement strand
TAAATTCAACTCAATTGGTTAACTATGCTGCACAGTTAGGTAGTGATTGTCCTTTTTTTGTGTATGATCATCCATGTCATGCTACAGGCAGAGGCGAAATTTTAAATGAACAGGTTTGTGATTTATCGGCATATAAAATTGCTTTAATTCATCCTGGCATACATGTTTCTACTGCATGGGCATTTAGTCAATTGAAACCACATGCAAAAGAAAAATCAATTACTGAAATCCTAGCACAACCCATTGAAACTTGGAAGTCCACACTCATCAATGATTTTGAAGCGCCTATATTTTTAGCACACCCAATACTACAAGACATTAAAAATGAATTGTACAAACAAGGTGCACTTTACGCGAGTATGAGTGGCTCGGGAAGTTCACTATTTGGGATTTTTCCTACAACCCATACATGGTCCGACACCTTTATGGACAATCAATTCAGCACAGACTTTATTTAAAAATTTTCATCATCTACTTGAATGCGAACGTTCGTTATTAGAAATTATCTAATGAAAACGTTGCCAATTTAGACAGTATCAAACTGTGGGTATTTTTGTTGGATATCTGCTAGTAAAACTCTCTTTTTATTCGTAATTTTCCACGAATCGCTTACGCTAAGCACCTATCCTTAATTAATTGTAGAAGTATAATGGAAAATCAACAATTAGGATTGTATGATCCTGCATTTGAACATGACGCCTGTGGTATTGGATTTGTTGCCCATATAAAAGGGATCAAGTCACATCAAAATGTAGCGGATGCTTTAACTATTTTAGAAAACATGGAACACCGTGGAGCCAGCGGTAGCGAAGTGAATACGGGAGATGGTGCTGGTATCATGATTCAAATTCCACACGAATTTTTCTTTGATGAATTATTATATAAAGGTTTGCATTTACCGGATGCAGGTGAATATGGTGTAGGATCTATTTTTTTTCCTACTGAAAAAGGGATTGCAGCAGAATGTAAAGAAATTTTTGAGCGCGCAGCCGAAAAATTAAATATTGAAATTATTGGATACCGACAAGTCCCTGTAAATAGAACAAGCATTGGTCCTATTGCATTGTCTGTAGAACCTATCATGGAGCAAGTGTTTGTAAAAAAACCGGAACATGTAAAAAATGCGGAAGATTTTGAACGTAAGTTATTTGTTTTAAAAAATTACGCATCCCACACCATTAACAATAGTATTAAAAAAGAAGCGATCGGATTTTACATGACTTCTTTTTCTCAAAATATCATTGTTTACAAAGGACAATTAACAAGTCATCAGGTTCGCGAATATTTCCATGACTTAAACGACAAAAGAGTCGTATCTGCATTTGGTCTAGTGCACTCTCGCTTTGCCACCAATACTTTTCCTTCTTGGAAATTGGCACAACCCTTTAGGTATATTGCACACAATGGAGAAATTAACACTTTACAAGGAAATTTAAACTGGTTACGGTCAAATGAATCCAGCTTTTTCTCGCCTTATTTTAGCAAGGAAGAATTGGATATGATTTTACCTGTGGTGAATGGAGGGCAATCAGACAGTGCATGTTTAGACAACGTGATTGAACTATTAACTTTAAGCGGCCGTAGTTTACCACATGTAATGATGATGCTGATTCCAGAGGCATGGGATGGTAATGACTTAATGGATCCCATTAAAAAAGCATTTTACGAATATCATGCAGCCATCATGGAGCCTTGGGATGGACCTGCTTCTATTTCCTTTACCAATGGGAAAATAATTGGTGCTACTTTGGATAGAAACGGTTTAAGACCTTCTAGGTATTGTGTCACCAAGGACGACCGTGTAATTATGGCTTCTGAAACCGGTGCTTTACCAGTGGATCAAGCAACTGTAATTGAAAAAGGACGTTTGCAGCCTGGTAAAATGTTTGTGGTGGATATGGAAGCGGGTCGTATTATTAGCGATACCGAATTAAAAGAAAATATTTGTAGCCAACAGCCTTATGGCGATTGGTTACATAAATATAAAATTCGTTTAGAAGAATTACCTGAACCAAGAATTCAGTTTACGCATTTAGAACATGATCAAATCTTTAAATACCAAAAAGCATTTGGATATAGCAAAGAAGATTTAGAACAAATCATTATTCCCATGGCCTTGGATGGCAAAGAACCAATCGGTTCCATGGGTACCGATACACCATTGGCTGTTTTAAGTGATCAACCTCAACATATAACTAGTTACTTTAAGCAATTGTTTGCGCAGGTAACCAACCCTCCTATCGATCCCATTAGAGAAAGAATGGTCATGTCATTGGCCACTTTTGTTGGTAGTCAAGGAAGTTTGTTAATTGAGGACCCTATGGCAAGTCACTGTGTGGCATTAAAACATCCCATATTAAGTAACCATGAATTAGAAAAAATTAGAAGTATTGATACGGGCATCTTCCAAGCAAAAACCTTGCAATGTTATTTTAGAGCCGATGGAAAAGAAGGTTCTTTAAAAAAAGGATTAGATCGTTTATGTCGTTACGCAGTAGATGCAGTGGAAGATGGTTTTGAAGTATTGGTTTTAACCGATCGTTCCATAGATTCTGAACACGCTGCCATTCCTTCCTTATTAGCATGTTCTACTGTGCATCACCATTTAATTAAAAAAGGATGGAGAGGTAAAGTGGGCATTATTGTGGAAGCTGGCGATGTTAGGGAAGTGCACCATTATGCATGTCTAATTGGGTTTGGCGCTACTGCTATTAATCCATACTTGGCTATGTCCAGTATTCGCGATATGAAATTAACAGAACACATCAAAACTGATTTAGACCACCTTTATTTAAAGAAAAATTATATTAAAGCGGTGAATGAAGGGTTGTATAAAGTGTTCTCTAAAATGGGAATCTCCACTGCACAATCTTATCAAGGCGCACAAATTTTTGAGATCATTGGTATCAATAAAGAGGTCGTAAATAAACATTTCACAGGCGCCACATCTCGCATTGAAGGAATGGGTTTAGATGAAATTGCAAAAGAAATTTTAGCGAAACATAATATTGCCTTCCCTAAAAAATTGGCAGCAATTGATCGCTTACCAGTGGGCGGTATTTACCAATGGAAGCGAAGAGGTGAAGCGCATTTATTTAATCCGCAAACCATTCATGCATTACAACATGCAACCAGTACAGGCGACTATGCTAGTTTTAAAAAATATTCAAAACTCGTAAATGATCAAGGAGACAAAGCTTGTACAATAAGAAGTTTATTTGATTTCAAACCAACCCGCCCCTCCATTTCTATTGATGAAGTGGAACCCGCAACGGCAATTTATAAACGCTTTGCAACAGGCGCTATGTCTTTTGGATCTATCTCCTGGGAAGCACACACTACCCTAGCCATTGCTATGAACCGCTTAGGTGGAAAAAGTAATACTGGAGAAGGTGGTGAAGATCCCATCCGTTATGAAAAAATGGAAAATGGGGATTCTATGCGAAGTTCCATTAAACAAGTGGCGAGTGCTCGTTTTGGCGTGACGAGTGAATATTTAACGGAGGCAGATGAGATACAAATAAAAATGGCACAAGGCGCGAAGCCAGGAGAAGGTGGACAATTGCCAGGGGAAAAAGTAGATGATTGGATTGGAAGAACAAGACATGCTACTCCAGGGGTAGGATTAATTTCTCCTCCTCCACATCACGATATTTATTCCATTGAAGATTTATCTCAATTAATTTTTGATTTAAAAAATGCAAACCGTGCTGCTAGAATTAATGTAAAATTAGTTTCTAAAGCAGGCGTTGGCACCATTGCTGCAGGAGTCACTAAAGCAAAAGCAGATGTAGTATTGATAGCAGGTTTTGATGGCGGAACCGGCGCATCTCCATTAAGTTCTATAAAACATACAGGTTTGCCATGGGAATTAGGATTGGCAGAAACACATCAAACCTTGGTGAAAAATAAATTAAGATCTCGCGTGGTGGTACAAGCCGATGGACAAATGAAAACAGGCCGCGACATTGCGATTGCCGCATTATTAGGTGCAGAGGAATGGGGCGTGGCTACTGCAGCATTGGTCGTAGAAGGTTGTATCATGATGCGTAAGTGTCATATGAATACTTGTCCAGTGGGTGTGGCAACGCAGGATCCTGAATTACGCAAACGTTTTAGAGGCGATCCAGACCATGTGGTGAAATTTTTTGAATTTATTACAGCCGAATTGCGTGAGATTATGGCGGAATTAGGATTTAGAACAGTGAATGAAATGATTGGTCAAGCCGATGCATTAAGAATGCGCGACAATATCAATCATTGGAAATACAAAAATCTAGATTTAAGTGCAGTATTATATAAAGAACCAGCGGATGCAAGTGTTGGATTATATCAAACGGAAATACAGGATCAAGGTTTAGCCGAAGTGTTAGATTGGAAATTATTGAATGCAGCGCAACCCGCTATTTTGAAAAAAGAAAAAGTGATTGCTGCGTTTGAAATTAAAAATACCAATCGTACAGTTGGTACGATCGTATCCAACGAAATTACCAAAGTGCATAAAGGGGCTGGTTTACCGGAGGATACGATCCACTTTAAATTTACAGGTACGGCAGGACAAAGTTTTGGTGCTTTTAATACAGCTGGTGTTACTTTGGAATTAGAAGGTGACGCCAATGACTATTTTGGAAAGGGTTTAAGTGGAGCACAATTAATTGTATATCCTGATAAAAAAGCAAGCTTCGTTGCCGAAGAAAATATCATCATTGGCAATGTTGCTTTTTATGGTGCCACTAGCGGCAGTTCCTTTATTAGAGGCAAAGCTGGAGAACGTTTTGCAGTAAGAAACTCAGGTGCATTACTAGTGGTAGAAGGTGTTGGAGACCATGGTTGTGAATACATGACCGGTGGCTTAGCCGTGATTCTTGGACCTACTGGCCGAAATTTTGCGGCAGGTATGAGTGGCGGGATTGCATATGTATACAATATCAAAAATGATTTTGATCTTTTATGTAATAAGGAAATGGTGGACTTAGATCCAGTGGGTGCCGAAGACCTTCCTGAATTACAAAAAATGATTCAAGCGCATTACGATAAAACAGGAAGTACGGTTGCTAAATTTATTTTGAGCGACTTAGATAACCAATTAAACCATTTTATTAAAGTATTCCCGCGTGACTACAAGAAAGTTTTACAAACTAGTAAAGCATCAGTTAGCGCAGGGAAATAAAGTTAAGCTATGGGAAAGCCAACAGGATTTAAAGAATTTACAAGAGAACTACCTAGTAAATTACCGGTAGAAGACAGAAAGCAAAACTATAATGAGTTTGTTTCTTTAATGCCAGAACAAAAACTAAACGACCAATCGGCACGTTGCATGAATTGCGGTGTTCCTTTTTGTCATAGCGGTTGTCCTTTGGGTAATATCATTCCAGAGTTTAATGATGCAGTGTATCATAAGGAGTGGAAGGAAGCTTATGAAATTTTAATTTCTACCAATAACTTTCCAGAATTTACTGGACGCATTTGTCCAGCACCTTGTGAGAGCGCTTGCGTACTGGGCATTAACCAACCAGCAGTGACCATTGAAGAAATTGAAAAGCATATTATTGAAATTGCCTTTGAAAAAGGATTTGTACAACCGCGCAAACCCAATATGCGTAGTGGATTTAAAGTAGCCGTAATAGGTTCTGGACCTTCGGGATTAGCGGCTGCTGCGCAATTAAATTATGCGGGTCATGAAGTCACTGTATTTGAAAGAGATCCAAAGCCAGGTGGATTATTACGTTTTGGAATTCCTGATTTTAAATTAGAAAAAACAGTTGTTGAACGCAGGATAAATGTGTTAATAGAAGAAGGGATTGTGTTTAAATGCAATGCCAATGTAGGCGTGAACGTTCGAGTAAATGATATTATGCGCGACTATCATGCAGTAGTATTAGCAGGTGGCTCCACTATTCCAAGAGACCTTTTTATACCTGGTCGTGAATTAAATGGCGTGCATTATGCCATGGATTTTTTAAAACAACAAAATAAAAGAGTAAGCAACCTTCCAATTGAAGCCGTCGAGCTACTGGCGAAAGGAAAAAATATAGTCGTGATTGGTGGTGGAGATACGGGTAGTGATTGTGTAGGAACTTCTAACCGACAAGATGCAAAATCGGTAACACAATTTGAATTATTGCCTAAGCCTCCTGAAGAAAGAGCCGCTTATATGCCGTGGCCAACCTACCCTATGTTGTTGAAAACAACTACTTCACATGAAGAAGGTGTTTCCAGGGTTTGGGAAGTGGCAACCAAAGCATTTATTAGTGATGAAAAAGGCAACTTAAAAGCATTACAAATTGTAGACTTAGAATGGACAAGTGCAGCCGACGGTCGTCCTGCTAAATTCACAGAAAAAGAAGGAAGCCTTCGTGAGATTCCTTGTGAGTTAGCATTACTCGCCATGGGATTTATGCATCCTGAACCCACTGGAATGTTGGACGAATTAGGTGTGGAGCTTGATGAAAGAGGAAATGTAAAAGCGACAGAAACTGCATTTAACACTAATATTAATAAAGTATTTACTGCTGGAGATATGCGCCGTGGTCAATCCCTCGTGGTTTGGGCTATTAGCGAAGGAAGAGAATGCGCGCGTAAAGTAGATATATTCTTAACGGGTTCTACTTTACTAGAATCAAAAGATGCAAGTTTATTAGCTGATAGTATTCATGGGTAACCGAAAAGTATACAATCACACATATTAATAAAAATTACATATTTAATAATCTTAGCATTTTGACCAAAAAAACAGGAATTCTTTTCAGAATTCCTGTTTTTTTTCCACAATTTATTAATTATTCAAAATT
>CAIOYQ010000229.1 GCA_903862505.1 uncultured Bacteroidota bacterium | reverse complement strand
ATTAATTTTGTTTAATAAAAGATTGAGGTATTTAGTTAAAGATTAATCATCTTTACACCATAAATCCAAGTCATATCGCTTATTTATTACTTAAATAGTTCAAAATCAGTAAGTAATAAATTTTTCGATGCTTTTTTAGAAATAAACGACAAAGTCCAATAATCTAGAAATAAATGCAAGAAAACAATAGCTCACTAAATAAGGATATTCGATTTGAAGCACTTTTTAACTCTGCTTCCATGGGCATTATTGTAGTAAATAAGGAAGGTATGATTGTATTGGCTAATCATTTTGCAAATAAATTATTTGCATATCATGATAGCTCTATGGCAGGAGAAGTATTGGAAAAACTAATTCCTCAAAGATATCATCACAAGCATGTAGGTTACAGAGAAGGATATGCTCAAGCCCCTAAAGCAAGAGGCATGGGAATTGGCATGACCTTGTCTGCTATTAAGAAAGATGGAACGGAGTTCCCTGTTGAAGTTAGTCTTGGACATTTTGAAACGAATCAAGAAAAATTTGCAATTGCATACATAGCCGATATCACTAAAAGAAAGCAGAGTGAAGAAAAGATAATTCTACAACAAGCCGACTTAGAAGCAGTGAACGAGGAAATGAAAAAATTAAACGCTTCCCTAGAAGCTAAGGTGAATAAAAGAACCATTGAATTGCAAAACACTTTATCTGAATTGGAAGCATCAAAGGAAGAACTTACTATTTCATTAGAAAAGGAAAAAGAAGTGAACGACCTAAAGTCAAGGTTTGTATCTATGGCTTCTCATGAATTTAGAACTCCTTTAAGCACCATACTTTCTTCCATATCCCTTTTAGCAAAATACAGTAGCACCGAAGATCAACCCAAAAGAGATAAACATATTGACCGTATTAAGTCTTCTGTCAAAACCCTTACCGATATCTTAAATGAATTCCTATCCCTAGGTAAAATTGAAGAAGGCAAAGTAGATGTTAAACCAGATCGTTTTGACCTCACAGAATTTATTAGTGATGTTATTAATGAAATGAATGTACTCTTAAAGTTGGAGCAAAATATACAGTATACTCATACAGGGCCCCCTGATACTTATTCCGACAGCAATTTATTAAAGCATGTGGTCATTAATCTAATCTCCAATGCCATTAAATTCTCGCCAGAAAAATCCATTATCAATATCCAAACTAAAAACGAAAAAGACATTACAATCGTACAAATTAGCGATCAGGGAATTGGCATCCCGAAATCAGATCAGGTTCATTTATTTGAAAGATTTTTTAGGGCTACCAATGTAACCAATATTCAAGGAACAGGGCTTGGTTTGCATATTGTAGGTAGATATGTTGATTTATTAAATGGGACCATGCAATATAGCAGTGAATTGGAAAAAGGAAGCATTTTTACGATAACCTACCCTAGCAAAATAATTAACGAGTTCGATTAAATAACACTACTATGGAAAAAATATTAATTATAGAAGATAATGAAGCTTTAAGAGAAAATACTGCCGAAATTCTCGCATTAGCCAATTACGAAATTATGACTGCCGCAAATGGGAAAATTGGAGTGGAAAAAGCGCTTGCTAATCCTCCCGATTTAATTGTTTGTGATATTATGATGCCTGTGTTAGATGGTTATGGTGTATTTCAAATTATAAGCAAACACCCCAACTTGCAGCATATCCCATTTATATTTTTAAGCGCTAAGAGTGAACGTGCCGATTTAAGGAAAGGAATGGAAATGGGTGCTGACGATTATATCACTAAACCGTTTTCAGAATCTGAATTAATAAATGCCATTCGTGCAAGATTAGAAAAGGTGAAAATTCATCAACAGCAGGGCGGTAAAGCAATTGAAACATGGTATCAAATAATTTCAGATTTAGGGAATAAGGATGAAATGCATACAGCACTCGAAAATCATGACGTAATTGATTATAAAAAGAAACAAACTATATATTCCGAAGGTCAGCACCCCAATAAATTATATTACATTCAAACTGGGAAGGTAAAAATATATAAAACAAGCGATGGAGGTAAAGAATTAATCATTGGATTATTGTCTGCAGGTGATTTTTTTGGTCATATCCCATTAATTGAAAACGTAGTATATGAAGAGTTTGCCGAAACATTAGAAGAATCTTCGATTAGAGTCATCCCTAAAAAAGAATTTGAACAATTAATCACTACCAATCAAGAAATTGCATTAAAAGTGATAAAATTACTTGCTAATAATATATCTGAAAAAGAACAACAATTAGTTGCCCTTGCCTATCATAGTTTAAGAAAGAGAGTGGCCGACGCTTTACTTACTTTAAAAAAGAAATATGCTAAAGAAGATCAAGTACCATTTTCAATATCCATTTCCAGAGAGGATTTAGCAAATATCGCTGGTACAGCCACTGAAAGTTTAATTAGAACACTAAGCGACTTTAAAAATGAAAAACTTATTGAAATAAAAGATGGTAAAATCATCTTGCTTGAGGAAAAGAAGTTGCTTAATTTGTTTAATTAACAAATTAAGCAACTTCGATGTGTGCAACAGTAATATCGTTTAATTAACAAATTAAGCAACTTCGATGTGTGCAACAGTAATATCGTTTAATTAACAAATTCAATTTAACGAACTTTCAAACTGTTCATTAGTTTTGTGCTTCCATACATAAAACTCTGATTCAATATATCCTACTTGTTGTTTGTATTTTTTAAACAAAGCAACAGCATCTAAACTCATTATATTATTAACGGATCGTTTCAATTTAACATTATTTCTAAATTTAATTATATCATTTTTTAATAATTGGACGACTGTTTCTCTATTTAATATTTGCTGATGCAATTCTTCTGCCCAAACTAGTACATCACTCATTACCATATTTTCCAATAAGCTACTTAACTTTCGTTTGATAAAAGTTTGCTCTTCCTGAATAAAGTCCAAGGTTCGAATCATTGATTCTATTTCTTGTGACATGATCTCTTTGTTCATACTATATTAGTTATGACATGATATTACCTCGGCTCCAATTCCAGCAACCGGACTAATAAATGGAATACCCAAATTAAGTCCCCTTAATATTAATAATACGCCCATGCTGAAAATGAAAACGGGTAACAATGTCTGTATTTTTCTTCTAAACGTAAAACCCATAAACTGTCCTCCTATCGCTACCATCATTAATGCTGGCACCGTACCCATTCCAAAAAACACCATTAACAAACCGCCCTGTAACAAATTTTGTGTTGCCATTGCCGAACTTAACGCTAGGTAGACCATCCCACAAGGCAATAACCCATTTAACATACCAATGAAAAAAAATGAAACCATATACTTGCTTTTAAACAACTTACTTAACCACTTAACTATAAAATTATAAACAGTGTTGAAAGGCCCAAGTTGTAAATGTTTGGGTTTTAAAACAAATACATAAATACCATATAACAACATAGTAATACCAATTATAACTGAAATATTACGTTGTACTCCAAATACAGGTAACTGACTCCCAAATAAACCAAACAGTAAACCTAATATGCCATAACTCATTATTTTACCGGCATGATATAAAAACAACGTAACTATTTTTTGAAAATTACTTCTAAGGGAAATAGGAAGCGCCATAACAAGAGGTCCACACATACCTATGCAATGGACACTTCCTAGTAGACCCATGAAAAATCCAATCTCAAAAACAGTAGACAAATGCATTGTTAAAAAATTACTTTTTGTTCATAATAATATAATTCGCCATTCATTTCCACATTCAACTTAAGCGTATACGCACCAGTCATGAGCCTGAATAACTCCATATTAAGCACTCCATTATCTGTAGTAAAGGACTTTGAAATGTCCCGCTTTGCATCTGCTGCATAATACAAATGTGCCGTCCCCTTTACCAAACTACTCTTAAACCCATTAGGTAAAACCACCTTTAAATAATCACCTTCTCTTATCGTTACTAATTCCCCGCCTAAATCCTTTGCTTTTTGAGAAGCATCAATTACATTCTGATATTTAAGTTCGTCTGCATAATAATCTTTTTGAACGAGCTCAAATTTTTGCTGAGTAGATTTGAACACGAGAAACATAATTCCCAGCACAAATAATCCGTAAATAATAAGTATTTTATACCCCCAATTAATTTTCATATATTATTTTTGAATCACAGGTCCTAAGAAAGTAGCCGTTGCAGTTTGAATGCATTTGCCATTTTCATAAATCCCTACTTTAAATTTTGTTTTTCTATGATGTAGTTGTTCTTTTTTGAATGTTACAAAGAAACTAGTCTGAAAATAGGACTCTTTTGGAACGTCAATGGGATTAATCATTGATATCTCCCCTTCCATTTCTTCCAATTTTAAAACTACATGAATCAATCTTCTTGTTTTATTCGCTAACTTAATATTATAGAGGTTGCTAATTTTACCCCCTTCTAGTTTTTGATAGGTTTGCCCCGGCGTCTTAATAATACGTGCCGATACATCTGCCCTAGTAATAAGCAATAGAGCCAAGAAAGAAATTAAAGCAGTTAACACAATGGTGTACATTTTTAATCGCCAGGTATAAGTTGTCTTTTCTTTTTTAGCAATATTGTTTTCAGAGGCATACCTAATTAAACCCTGCGGCTTCCCGATATGATCCATGATTTCATTACAAGCATCAATGCAGGCGGTACAGTTCACACATTCCAACTGCGTTCCATTTCGGATATCAATTCCAGTAGGACAAACTCTAACACAAGCATGGCAATTCACACAATCCCCATTACCTAGTTCAGTTATCTTCCCTCTTGGTTCGCCTCGCACGTAATCATAGGCCACCAATATTGAATTCTTATCTAACAAAACCCCTTGTAAACGTCCATAAGGACACACTATTATACATGCCTGTTCTCTAAACCAACTATATACAAAAAAGAAAACCAATGTAAACAAGACCAATGCACTAAAAGTTCCAAAATTTACAAATATCCCTTCTTCCACCAACTTGCCTAGCTCATCTATACCAATGATATACGCTAAAAAGAAATTGGCGATCAAAAAAGAGAGCATAAAAAAATAATACCCTTCCCTCCCTTTTTAATCAACTTTTCCCCATTCCAAGACATCGCTTTCAATCTTTTTTGTTGTGCAATGTCCCCTTCTATATAAAATTCGATTTTTCGAAACACCATTTCCATAAATATAGTCTGTGGGCAAGCCCAACCACACCATAGCCTTCCAAAGGCAACTGTAAATAAAATTACAAAAACTAAGAAAGTAAGTAGCCCAACAGCGAAAATGAAAAAATCCTGTGGCCAAAATATTTTACCAAAAAAAATAAACTTTCGTTCCAGCACATTCATTAAAAATACCGGCTCCCCGCTAATTTTTAAAAATGGTAATGTAAAAAATAAAATAAGATACCCATAACTAAAGTAGGACCTTAGATGATACAACCTGCCCTTTGGTTTTTGAGGATATATATAATTTCGATTACCCTCTTTGCTTATTGTTGACACTGAATCTCTAAAGGATTGATCTAACATTTCCTTCTTATAATTCGCCAAAGTCTCTGAATCCTGATCACTCATTTCATAAAATTTAATTGCCCCTATTCACTTTCAAAAACTCCATTAGTTTTTCGCCACTTCCTCTTTAAATAAATCACCCTGGGGAGCCTTTGCATTTGGAGGATTGGTTCCTTTTAAGGTTTTAATATAGCTGGCCAATTCTTGCATTTGAACTGGTGAGTATGTAGACTGCCATGATTGCAT
>CAIOYQ010000228.1 GCA_903862505.1 uncultured Bacteroidota bacterium | reverse complement strand
TAGGGGGTGGTATCATTCCTCCTATTCAAGGAAAATTATCTGACTTTTTGCAGTCATCAAAAAATGCAGTGGAGGGAAGCGGTATCCATACTTCAGTCTGGGTAGCTGTAGTATGTTTTGCTTATATTTTATTCTTTGCGATTGCAGTAAAAGGTATATTAAAAAAACAAGGCATTAATTACGAAGAAACAGAAGCGAAAGGCGGACATTAATAAACTCATAAAAATAGAACAATGGATTCATATGTGATTGGTATAGATATTGGCGGTACGGGAACCAAATATGGTATTGTAGACAAGGATGGCAATGTGCTACACTCAAGTTCTATGGCCACCAATACCCATGAACAAGTACATACTTATATTGATGAGCTTTATGAAAAAGTTTCTGAACTCATTGAAAAAGTGGGTGGTGTAGGTCGAATTAAAGGAATTGGAGTGGGTGCACCCAACGGTAATATTTATACTGGCACTATTGAATACGCGCCAAATTTGCCATGGAAAGGAATTATTCCTTTTGCAAAAATGTTGCAAGATAAATTTAAACTGCCTGTTAAATTAACCAACGACGCCAATGCGGCTGCAGTTGGTGAAATGATGTATGGCGCGGCAAAGGGTATGAAGGATTTTATCATGATTACTTTAGGCACTGGCGTGGGAAGTGGTATCGTTGCAAACGGTCAACTCATTTACGGTCATGATGGATTTGCTGGTGAGTTGGGACATACTATTATTATTCCTGATGGACGATTACACCCTGGTACAGGGAAAAAAGGCTCTTTAGAAAGTTATGCCTCCGCTACAGGCGTTGCAGAATCTGCAATGGAAATTTTAAGAGATTCCGATAGACCAAGTATTTTAAGAAACATAGCGGCAGGAAAAATAACATCTAAGGATGTTTTTGAGGCAGCTCAAAATGACGACGAAGTGGCCAAGGAAGTATTTGAGTTTACTGGAAAAGTCCTAGGTATGTCTTTGGCAAATTTTGTAATGTTCTCTAGCCCTGAAGCCATTATACTATTTGGCGGATTGACAAAAGCGGGCGATTTAATTTTGAAGCCAACACGTGAACATATGGAAGCAAACGTGATTGAAATATTTGAAAATAAAGTAAAGATTTTATTTAGTCATTTAAAAGAATCGGATGCCGCTATTTTAGGGGCTTCTGCACTAATGTGGGAGTAATTATTTACTCGCTTGTTCTTCCATCCATTTGTTTCTTCCCCATCCTGCGATCACATGTTTTTCGCTATGGTAAGAGGAACGTACTAAAGGCCCGCTCTCTACATAATCAAACCCTAACTCATATCCTATTTGTCTTAGCTCTGCAAATTCATCGGGGTGAACAAATCGTTGAACAGGTAAATGTTTTTTAGTGGGTTGCAAATATTGCCCTAGTGTAAGTACGTCGCATCCAACATTCACTAAATCTTTCATCGTTTGAATGATCTCGTGTTTTTCTTCTCCAATGCCTAACATTAATCCAGTCTTCGTTCGACGTCCCCCTTTTTTTAAAGTTTCTAATACCCCCAAACTACGCTCATACTTTGCTTGAACACGAACACGTCTTGTGTTGCGTTCCACCGTTTCCATATTATGACTCACTACTTCAGGTCCTGCTTCAATGATGCGATCTATCTGTTCTTGTATTCCTCTAAAATCTGGTATTAAAGTTTCTAAAGTGGTCTCGGGCGTTAATGCCTTGATTGCTTTAATCGTATTGGCCCAAATAATAGAACCCCCGTCGGGAAGTTCATCTCTATCCACACTCGTTAAAACTGCGTGTTTCACTTTCATTAAATACACTGCCTCCGCTACTCTTTGAGGTTCATCCCATTCAACGGGTTTTGGACGTCCTGTTGCGACCGCACAAAACTGACAACTTCTTGTACAAATATTACCAAGAATCATAAATGTAGCGGTACCCTCTCCCCAACACTCCCCCATATTAGGACAATTACCACTCTCGCAAATGGTATTCAATTTATGATTGTCCACGAGTCCCCTCACATGCTTATAACTTTCTCCTATTGGCAATTTAACCCTTAACCAATCGGGTTTTTTCAACCGCTCAGTCGATTCAGTATTTAAGATGGGTAATGCTTGCATAAGTTCTTGATTAACTTGGCAAAAATACAAGATTGAAGGGGAATATTATTGTAATTTTACCGAAATCATAAATCATATAAATTATGACCGCAACCGTAACCTACGAATCAAACCTGAGAACCACCTGCCTGCATTTACAAAGTGGATCGGCCATTGAAACCGATGCCCCCACCGATAATAAAGGGAAAGGCGAAAGATTTTCACCCACCGATTTAATTGCGACAGGACTTGGTGCTTGCATGATTACTACCATGGGCATTAAGGCAGAAACCATGGACATTTCATTGAATGGTGCGAAAGTGGAAGTAACCAAAGTGATGGTATCAGATCCAAGAAGAATTGGTAAAATAGTAGCACATGTCACCATCCCTTCTTTACACTTGGACGATAAGACAAAAGAGATTTTAGAAAGAGTTGCAAGAACCTGTCCGGTTGAAAGAAGTTTACACCCAGATGTGGAATTAGATATTGCTTTTAACTGGTTATAGCAGGCCTAGCTGTTTTATTTTTTGTATCAATTTACTTACCGGCAATCCCATTACATTATAAAAGTCACCGTTTATTCGTTCTATGCCGATAACGCCAATCCATTCTTGTATCGCATAGCCGCCTGCTTTGTCATAGGGTTGATAAGTATTCACATAATACGTTATTTGTTGTTCCGATAATGGATGGAAAGAAACATCTGTTACTTCCGAAAAACATTCCACGATTCCATTATGCATTAAACATACTCCCGTAATCACTTGATGTGTTTTACCTGCTAACTTTCTAATAGATGCAATGGCAGCAGCCCTATCCTCTGGTTTTCCAATAATTTCATTTGCTAACACCACCACTGTATCTGCAGCTATGATACAGATGTCTTGATGATAATTTCCCTGATCCTTAATTTTTTGTTCCACTGCAATGGCTTTATGTTTTGCAATGTATTCAGGGACATCAGCGATTGGTAAATTTGCCGGATAAGATTCGTCGGTATCTGAAACAACGATTTCAAATTTTATTTCGGCCCATTCCAATAAAGATTTTCGCCTAGGAGACTGTGATGCTAAAATAAAAGAAGCCATGCTTTATAATAAAAAATAAAAAAATAACATAGATAAGATGCCAGAGAACATGGCTATTTTTACGTACAAACTTAGCTTTTTAAAATCAGCGCTTACATAAGAAGTTTTCAATTTTACCAACACATATAGTAAAGGATAAATTATAAACACAGCACAATACAAAATACTATACCACCAGCCAAAAGGAACCACATACAACTGAATAATGGCTAGCATAGCAGTCACAACAACTAACCAAACACCAATATATACCTTTGTTGGTTTTAGCCCCCAAACAATAGGAAGGGTTCTGCAACCAAATTTTTGATCACCCTCTATATCTTCCATATCTTTTAAAGCTTCTCTAACCAAGGTTAAAATAAATGCAAAAGCACAATATAGTGCCATTAGTTTCGCAAATCTAAAATTTGCAACATCATTAATGTTTGGATGCATAATTTGCTGGAAAGTGAATTTAGAAAAATAAACCACCGCAATAGACCATGCTGTTAATAAAGCAATGACCACATTACCCACTAAAAAATCTTTCTTGAAATTAGTGGAGTAAAACCATAATAAAAAGATGGTTAATAAATTGGATAAATGTATATGCCAATACTGCTTAAAAGGGAAGGCGATGGTAGAAACGTAAATCCCCATGATACTAAAAAACAAATGCCAAAATATTACCCAACGTCTATTAATGTGCGAACCAACCACCACTCTATTAGGCTTATTTACTTGATCAATATTAATATCAAAATAATCATTAATGATATATCCAGCAGCTGCAATAAATAAATAGGTCAATGCAATTAACGAGAAATTAAGGTCTACTTCAAAATTGGATCCAGGATATAGTGGTTTGTAAATACAGCAATGAAATAGAATTTCTGCCAATAAAATAAACACCAGATTAGGCCATCTTATCAATCGCAAAAAATATACAAATGTCTTCAAGAATTTGGATTTTATTTTATTATCTAGCAGGTATATGATCTACTAAATCCCAATGATCATTAAGCTTTAATACTTTTTCAATTACTTCTCTAGCACACCCCGCTCCTCCTTTAGCCAGTGTGATATATCCAGCTATGGCTTTAATGTCATCTGCTGCGTCATTAGGGCAAGCAGCAATACCCACTAATTTCATGGCTTCATAATCGGGCATATCGTCCCCCATATAAATAATATTATTAAGTGGCACCTGATGCTCATGTACTAATTTTTTTACCAGCATGCTTTTATCTCTCACTCCCATATATACTTCCTTCACCCCCAAGTTGAGTAGACGATCCTTTACTTCTTCCGAATTGCCACCAGAGATGATCCAAACATGATAACCTTTTTTGATGGCCAACTGAATGGCATATCCATCCTTTATGCTCATTTTACGAACCAATATTCCATTGGG
>CAIOYQ010000227.1 GCA_903862505.1 uncultured Bacteroidota bacterium | reverse complement strand
TATGCTTCTATGGTGCAAGATTTTAGAACACAAAATAGCAGTGAATCCATTTTTGAAGTAGCCAATAATACAAATGATAATGCAGGTACCGATTCTTATGCCTATTTGTCAAGCCAATCTGGATATGGAGAATTATTAGGAACAAGACAAACCATGAATAGTAAAAGTACAGGCACTACGCTATCTACTTTCAAAGGGCTTTACGATTGTTATTCCAATACGGATGTGCGAAGAACCTTTTTAAGCTTAGGAAATAGAAATTCATTAGGCGGAGAAGTAAATGTTCCTTTATGTGCCAAGTATATCAATATTAGTACAAACATGGAAAACATTAAAGTCATGAGATTATCAGAAATGTATTTATCAAGAGCAGAGGCAATGGCTAGACTGGCTGTAAAAAATGCGGATGCGAATAATTTGACTAGCTCTTTAGTGGATATAAATTTAATCAGAAAAGCAAGAGATACGGCTTCTAGTACAAAGGCGTTCGCGGCATCATTATTATCGGTACCTCCTACCGGCTCAATAAGTGCAAAGGCTTTATTAGACAGTATTATTGTAGAGCGTCGTAAAGAGTTTGCTTTAGAAGGACATAGAATTTTTGATTTAAATAGAACACAAACCAATTATGTAAAAATAAATTCTGCAGGCAATAGTGCTTCAAGACTCATTCAATATTCTGCCACCACCAGTAGCTATTATTACAGAACTATTTTACCAATACCAGTAACACAGGTTCAAAATAATCCGAAAATGGTTCAAAATCCAGGCTTTTAGATTATTTTAAATATGAAGAATTTCTCCCCCTACTCGTTTAAAAATATATTTTTAACGATCCTATTACTATTTGCATTAACAAAGGTTAATGCAAATAGTAATAGAGATACTTTACGCGTATTGTTTGTTGGCAATAGTTATATCTATTATAATAACCTGCCTCAGATGGTCTCTTTAATATCTGATAGTTTGAACACCAAGTTGATTTGTAAGAAATCTACTTATGGAGGGTCTACCCTAGGAGATCATTGGAATAGCAGAAAGGGCTTACGCACCCGAGAAATTTTGGAGCAAGAAAAATTTGATATCGTTATTATCCAAGACAATAGTATGTGGCCACTTGAACATGCCGATAGTGTTTTATTGTTTGGAAAATTATTTTGCGATTTAATTAAATCTAAAAAGGCGATTCCTTATTTATATAATACCTGGTCCAGAGAGGCCACGCCACAAACCCAACCTGCGATTAATAAGGTATATGAGCAATTAGCGGTTCAAACACAATCTGTATTGGTTCCCGTTGGCACGCTTTGGGCGGAATCTAGAATACAAAAACCAGCCAATCAACTTTATTTTACCGATGGATCCCATCCATCTCCGTTGGGAACTTTTTTAATAGCATTGTGCTTTGTGAAAAAAATAACCGGCACGCTGCCTACTAAATATGCTACTGTATATAATTATCCAGCAATAGACAATGAAAGCATTAGATTAATGCAGGTATCAGAAAGCGACATACTTTTTTATAGCAACCTTGTAAATAATTATTTAAAATAAGTTCTTGAAAAAAGTTTTTAACAATCTTACTTTTTGGGTGTTAGCATCCATCACAGCAGGCATCTTGGTAGGCTATTTATCACCTAGTACGGGTGTTGCCATGCAACCATTGGGGACTTATTTTATTGAGGTTGTTAAACTGTTTATTAGCCCCATTATTTTATTAACCATTATTTCTGGCATTTGCGGAATGAGTGATTTAAAGAAAGTGGGAAAGATAGGTGGAAAAGCAATATTGTATTTTGAAATTGTAACCACTATCGCATTGGTGATTGGTGTCCTGGTGGCATATATAATTCAACCAGGCACACATGTTGATACTTCGCATATTCAAAAAGCGGATATTTCTAAATTCCAACAAGGGGCAGCTACCTTTTCTTGGTCTAGTTTTTTCAAAAGTAATATTACCATTCAGGTTTTGATTTTTGCGATTATTGCAGGCATCGTGATTAGTAAGTTAAAACAGCGTACAATTATTATTTCAAAAATTAATTGGGCAAGTAAATATGTATTTAAGGCATTACATTTTGTGATGTATCTTGCGCCCATTGGGGCTTTTGGAGGTATGGCGTATACCATTGGTAAATACGGGGTAAGCACTTTATTACCCTTAATGAAATTGATGGTATGTGTTTATATTACCATGGGATTATTTGTAATCTTAATATTGGGTTCCGTTTTAAAATATTGTAAGGTCAATATATTTTCTTTTTTAAATTATATTAAAAAGGAGCTCCTTATTGTTTTAGGTACTTCCTCTTCCGAAGCGGCACTTCCATCTTTAATGGAGAAATTAGAAAAAATGGGTTGTTCCAAATCGGTTGTTGGATTAGTGATACCTGCAGGTTATTCTTTTAATTTAGACGGTACGTCTATTTATTTATCCATGGCCATTATTTTTTTAGCACAGGTTTTTAATATTCATTTAAGCATTGAACAAATATTCACCATTATCGCCATCCTTATGGTTACCTCTAAAGGTGCAGCGGGGGTTACGGGCAGTGGTTTTATTGTATTGTCTTCTACCTTAACGGCCACCAATTTAATACCCGTGGAGGGACTGGCTTTATTATTAGGGGTTGACCGATTTATGTCCGAAGCCAGAGCCATTACCAACTTCATCGGCAATGGCATTGCGACTATTTTTATATCGCATACCGAAAAATTATTGGAACATAGTAAAATGCATAAAGCATTTAGTAAGGAATCTCCGTTGGATGAAATTTCTTAATTGATAAAATAGGTCTCAATTCGAAAATATAAAAAAGCGATTCTATTCTGCCTCTGCGACTACTTCTTTTACTTCAGGAATCATGCGCTTCATCATACCCTCGATACCCGCTTTTAAGGTTACCATACTAGAAGGGCAACCACTACAAGATCCTTGTAGCATAAGGTTTACAACACCGTCATTATAACTTTTAAATTGTATCGCGCCGCCGTCCATTTCCACCGCTGGCTTCACATAGTTTTCTAATAATTCTTTAACACGCTTTACAATATCATCATCGTCAGCATGTACTGTATTGGTGGCTTCTTGTTTAATCTTGGCAACCTCTTCCTCGTTCACGACCATGCCACCATTTTCTAAATATTCTTTTAAAAATGTTTTAATGGTTGGAATTACATCCTGCCAATCATCGGTGTCTGCGCTTTTTGTGATGGTAATAAAATTACTAGCAATGAAAACACTCTTAATAAAAGGGAAACTAAATAATTCTTTTGCTATTGGAGAAGGTGTTGCCTGACTTTCATCGGCAATGTCAATACTTTTTCCAGGATACAATAGTTTGTTGGCAACAAACTTCATGGTTTCTGGATTAGGCGTCATCTCGGTATAGATACTTACAATTGTGTTTCCTGTCGTAATCATAATCAAATGGTTGAACCACAAAAATAATCAAAAAACCTCCCAATCGACCCTAATGATAGGGGCTGGGCTTTATTTTTCCGATATCGAAAAGTAAACCTAAGACGGAATGATGCTTAATTTGGCGTAATTGAGCATTATTTTCTTTTCTCCGTTGGTGTCAAAAAGAATAAGGGCAATGGGGTTATGCGCTGAACCCTCAATTTCTTTAATTACCCCAAACCCAAATTTTTGATGTTCCACTTTCATTCCTGCTTCTAATGCAGAAGGGTCTGCCGCTATAAAGGTAAGCGAAGGAATATGGTTTTTATTTAAAGTGCTAGGCGGAACCACCGGCATATAGCTTGGTTTGCTAGGACTTTGCTCCTGCCAACCCTTATTGTTTCCTCCATGCATTCTATCATAAGCCGAACCCCATCCAGTACTTTGATTGCGCGCACCACCACCTGCACTAGATTTATCTAATTGGTCTTCTGGCATTTCGTCTATAAAACGGCTTGGATCGTTTTGTACCAGTTGGCCAAAACGATACCTAGAATTGGCATAGGTTAACCATAAATGCTTTTTGGCTCTTGTTACGGCAACATAAAACAACCTTCTTTCCTCTTCTAATTCCTCTCGGGTGTTTACGCTCATTCCACTTGGAAATAAGGTTTCCTCTAATCCCACTACAAACACACAATCAAATTCCAATCCCTTTGCAGCATGCACGGTCATTAATTTTACCGTGTCCTCATTGTTGTTATCGCTATCTGCATCCGTGATCAAGGTAATTTGTTGTAAATAAGAACCCAAGCTTTTATCTCCCAACTCTCCGTCCTCATTGCTCGGACTTTCCGTCCACTCTTTAATGGAATTTAATAATTCCTGTACGTTTTCATACCGCGCCAAACCTTCGGTACTTTTATCATTAAATAATTCTTTAACAATGTTGGTATGCTTTCCTACCTGTACCGCAACATCCGACGCATTGTGTTTGGTTAATTGATTTTGAAAATATTTAATCATGGTCACAAACTCATCAATGGCTGTAAGCGTTCCTGCTTTAAATCCAAATGCCTTTGCTTTTTCCAATACTTCAAAAAAAGTAATATTACTTTCACCGGCCAATACTAAACATTTTTCAACGGTTGTTTTACCTATACCACGTACGGGGTAGTTGATAATTCTTTTTAGCGCCTCTTCGTCCTTAGTGTTAGCTATTAAGCGGAGATATGCAATAAAATCTTTTACTTCTTTTCTTTGATAAAAGCTAAGCCCACCATATATCTTATATGCAATACCCGTGCGCCTTAAGCTTTCCTCAAAGGATCTTGATTGTGCATTGGTACGATATAAAATAACAAAGTCCTTATTGTAAAAATGATTTCTTAATTTATTTTCTTGAATGGCATCGGCAATGTATTTTCCTTCTTCATTGTCCGTCATGGTACGTACCAATTTAATTTTATCTCCCTCTTCGTTATCCGTCCACAATTCTTTTGGTATCTGTCCTTTATTGTTTTTAATTACTTGGTTGGCTACTTCAATTATGGATTTACTGCTGCGATAATTTTGTTCCAGCTTTACCAACTTCACATCGTCATAATCTTTTTGAAATTGTAAAATATTTTCAATGGTGGCTCCACGGAAACTATAAATACTTTGTGCATCATCCCCTACAACACATAAATTTTCATGCACCGCGGCCAATAGTTTTGCAATTTGATATTGCACCGGATTGGTATCCTGATACTCGTCAATTAATAAGTATTTGAATTTGTGTTGGTATTTATGTAAGACTTCTGGAAAGTCATGCAATAGTTCATGCATTTTAAAAAGTAAATCATCAAAGTCCATGGCACCGCTTTTAAAACAGCGCGCTGCATAGCTTGCGTAAATTTCTGCAATTTGAGGTCGATTGCTCCTGGCGTCTTCCTGCTTTAAGAAATTGTCCATCGCATATTCTGCGGGCCCCACTAAAGCATTCTTTGCACTAGAAATTCTATTCAACACAATATTGGGCTTATATAATTTATCATCCAATCCCATATCATTAATCACCTGCTTTAAAACCGACTTAGAATCGTCGGAGTCATAGATGGTAAAGCTTTGCGGATATCCAAGCTTAGCCGATTCTGCTCTTAATATGCGTGCAAACACACTGTGGAATGTTCCAATATATAAATTTCTAGCTTCGGTATTGCCAAGCGCTTTTTCTACACGCTCTTTCATTTCCGCAGCTGCTTTATTAGTAAAAGTGAGCGCTAAAATATTAAATGCATCTACACCACTATTCATTAAATGTGCAATCCGAGAAGTTAATACTTTTGTTTTACCACTGCCCGCACCCGCAATAATCATGAGGGGTCCATTTAAATGTAAAACTGCTTCTTTTTGTGGTTCGTTGAGTCCGTCTAAATACGCTTGTTGCATGCAGCGAAGATAGCATAAAAAAAGCCCTCCAAAGGAAGGGCTTTTAATAAAAATATTATGGAACTACTTTTTCTCTAGTAACTTAAAGAACTGATCTAATTGAGGTAAGATTACAATTCTTGTTCTTCTATTTTTAGCTCTACCTTCTGCAGTACCATTATCTGTTAAAGGAAGATATTCAGATCTACCAGCTGCTGTCATGCGCTTAGGATCTAAGTGGTAAGTATCTTGTAAAATACGAACTACCGTAGTGGCACGCTTTACAGATAAATCCCAGTTGTCTTCGATAGCGTTGTCAGAACCAATCAATTGCTTAGAATCGGTGTGGCCTTCTACCATAAAATCAATATCAGGCTGTGCAGCCAAAACCTTTGCTACTTTACCTAATACGTTTTTAGCATTGCTTGTTACTTCAAAGCTTCCGCTTTTAAATAATAATTTATCAGAGATGTCTACATATACAACACCCTTGTCAATTTTCACATTAATATCGCCATCGTTTAAATCTCCAATCGCACCTTTTAAGTTCATCACCAAGTTCATGTTGATAGAATCTTTACGTGCCATGGTACTTTGTAAACCTTGTATATATAAATCCTTCGCACCAATATTATCTAAAGACTTTTTGATACTTTCTGCTTGAGCACCTGACACCACTGACATGTCTTTTAATTGGCTCAATACAACATTGTTGTTATTTCTTAAGAAATCAACCTGTTTGTTTAAATCATCGATATTAGACTGTAATGATTTAGTTTTATCCATTGCTTTTTCGGAATCGGATTTGCTTTTATTCAATTCATCTTCTGTACTACGTAATTTTCCTTGCAATTCTGTATATGCTCCATTCAATTGAGCAAGCTTCTCTTCCTTTTCTTGTAATTTTTTAGGACTAACGCAAGAATAAGCACCTATGCTAACTATCGCAAGCGCTAAAAAAATTCTACTTTTCATACTATTTTTTATTTAAATGAATAAAACGGCCATCGGCCTGAACAAAAATACTAATATAGACTTGAGCAACAAAACAATTATTTAAAAATTAACAGCTAGCCCTCAATGTCTTCTGTGATGCTGTAGGCAGGGAGATAGCCTAAAATACCCTTAAAAAAACCCACAATTTTTTGTTTATCGGCCTTTTCGAGCTCGCCAGTCATAAAAGGAGGGGCAAAAATCACCTTTTTATGCTCAAAATCCAATGCTACCATCACAATGGGCACTTTAGCGTTTTTTGCAATATGATAAAATCCAGTTTTTAGTCGGCTCACCTTTTTTCTGGTGCCTTCTGGCGAAATCGCAATATGGAACTGTTCCTTCTCGTTGAAAATTTTAACAACCTGGTCCACCTGATTGGAGTTTTTGGATCTTTCAACAGGATAACCGCCAATTTTTCTTAACACGAAACCAAAAATGCCCCAGAAAAGCTCTTTTTTCCCTAAAAAATGTACAAATTCAAAACGCATTTTTTTCCGAATGCCCAGTCCTAAAAAAAAATCAAATGCGTGTGTATGGGGGGCCACCACCATCACCGATTTTTTTAATTCAAAAGGGAAATGGCCTTCTATTTTCCAACCCCTCACCGTAAAATACCACCAAGCAAGTAACTGTTGCATAATTATGAATTGCGTAAAATTAGACCTTAGTTGTTACAAATCCGCTATCAATTTAGCGTTAGTGTTCGGATCCACACCCATAGCGTCTATCCACTCTATATTGGGCAGCATATTGTCCCCTTTATTATTTTTTTCTCCCTTACTATTTTTTTCACCCTTTGAAAATTTATCGTACCATTTATCATAGTATTTTAAAAGTATGGCGAAGCCATTTTTAATATCTCCCTCCATCAAATAATTGACTGCATTTTTTGTTTCTAATCCGCCTAATCGTTTTTGAATTCTTTCTGTTGCGGCAATTAATTCCGCTTTATTAAATTTTCCATATTGCTTTACAATAAAATCAAGTCTTGCTTCAAATGGAATGCGTAAAAAGTAACAAGTGCTATTTTTTATTTGCGCAAAAAATTGGGTGGGGATCATTACCATCCCAATTCTTTGACTTTCGTCTTCTACCCAAATAACTTCTCCCTTTTTTTCTTGTTCAAATAAAGATTCCGATAATAAATTTTCAAACATTTCTTGACTGGGTTGCGCATCCTGACCCAATGCGCCAAAAGAGGAACCCTTGTGTTTTGCCAATCCCTCTAAATCCAAAACAGCGCGTCCGCTTGCCGCTATTGCGTGTAGTGTTTCTGTTTTACCTGATCCTGTATATCCCCCTAAAACCTTTAGTGAATGGGTCTGTGTAAATTGATCAATCACCCAATTCCGATACGCCTTATAGCCACCGTTTAGTTGAATCACTTTAAAACCATACAAGTCCAATAACCATGCTACTGCTGCACTTCGCATGCCTCCTCTCCAACAATGAACAAAAACCACAGGCTTTATCTGGTGTACTTTTTCGTAATCACTACATAAGGTTTCTACTGTTTCTACCATTTGTTTCATCTTATCTCCAAAAAAAGGAAGTGCTATTTTAATGGCCTCTTCTCTGCTTTGTTTTTTATACGTAGTACCCACAATGGCTCTTTGCTCGTTGTCAAATAAGGGAAGCGAATAGGCACCCGGTATATGTGCATGTTCAAATTCGGCGGGACTTCTTACATCTAATAAGATATAATTAGAAGTGCTATTTATGAATTCAACAATATTGTTTTTGATAATGGCCATATTATAAAGATAGTCGCTTTAATTCATTCACTAAATCCGTTGTACTAAAGGCAGTAAATGGAGGCGTTTGGTATTCAAATTGACTGGCTTGCTCAATGGCTGTTTCTACATTAAATTCAGATTGAGAAAAAGAGATAGCCCATTTTTTGGATTGCCAATATTTTCCTAAATAGGCTTGTTCCGTTTGTCCTGGCGTTGGAATAAAAATTAATTTTTTTTGAAAAGGAATTAACTCCATCAATGTAGTATATCCGCCTCTGCAAATGATATACGCTGCTTTTTCAATTTCGTTTTTTAATGCAGCGCCATTCAAGTGATGATAGAGCGTTCCCTTAGCAGTGGTTTTATGATAGGATTTATGATCGGGTAGTCCGGCAATGATCACAAACGTTTCTCCTAGTGCATTTCCCTGTTCCCATAAAATATTTTCAAGCAATGTTCTTTGTGGCTCTGGTCCCGAAACAATGCCTAAAAAACAAGTTGCTTCTTCCTTGTTTTCATTTATTAAATTTAAATCCGCTTCTTCTTGCAACCTTGACAAGCAATTCATATACCAAAGCGGCGTATTGGGTATTTTTTTTGGGTTTGCTAAATTGCCTGATAAATTATGAGGAGGCTTCATGTCGGCTACCCAGCAAGCAGCATAGTTTTTTATAATGGCGTATGTGATCGCTTGATTTAAACGCGTACTCCATGCGAATGGTGTCTGTAGCTCAAGCTGATGGGTGATAAAAACACTTTTTATTTTTTTATGAAAAAACCCAAAACGATTGTCGGAGACAATTAAATCAAACTGATATTTTTTAGCAGTGCGCTTTAGCCAAAAATACTCGTTAAAGATGGCGGCCACTATCTTAGGTATTTGTAAAATAATGGCTGGTATAAATAGGGCGTTATTTTTTGTATACCAAATTCTATAGCCCTTCAAACTTAAAAAAGTAGCACTCGGAATGGCTTCCCTTAATAGGAGCGCATGCTTGCCCTCGGCCGCAATGAATATTTTGTAATCAAGCGATTCAAAGGTACGTATGAGTGATATGCATCTTGTGGCATGACCCAAACCCCAATCTAGGGGTGATATACAAACCGCTTTTTGTTTCATCTGCCACTAAATTAGCCAATATATTGCAACCCCTTATTTTTCAAGGGTAAGCACGACTCCGTTAATACAATACCTTAAACCTGTTGGCTTAGGGCCGTCTTCAAAAACATGCCCCAAGTGCGCCTTACACTTTCCGCACTCCACTTCGGTTCTAACCATACCATGCGTGTTGTCGGGTAAATAAATAATGGACTCCTTGCTAATAGGTTCAAAAAAGCTAGGCCAGCCACATCCACTTTCATATTTTGCATTGCTTTTAAAAAGCGGATTTCCACATACGGCACAGTGAAAAGTGCCCACTTCCTTGCTATGCTCAAATTCACTTGTAAAAGGCCTTTCGGTTCCTTTTTGTCTTGCAATTTGATAGATCTCTGGACTTAAAATGGTTTTCCATACTTCATCGGCAACCACCACTGCTTCTTTTCTGTTGGGATTATAATACGGGTTCTTTTTTTCCATAAGGGTGTCTTTTTTTTGTTTTGTAGGGCTTTGTGCACAAGCCGAAAAACTCATTAGGGTCATTAAACAAAGTAGTTTAAACATATCTTTTCTTATTGTATAAAAATACTAACAAGTATTCAGATTATTTGTTCAGATTTTGTTCCATAGATTCAAGATAATTTTAAGCGAGTTCAGTATCTTTGAATCCAACCCCTCTCTATGTTTAATTTAATCTTATTTGGCCCTCCAGGAAGCGGCAAAGGAACACAAAGTGAAAATATTATTGCTGCCAATGGTTTGCAACATCTATCAACGGGCAATTTATTAAGATCTGAAATTACGCATCAGACCCCATTGGGACTCAAAGCAAAAACTTTTATGGATGCAGGGCAGTTGGTACCGGATGAAGTGGTAATTGGTATGGTAGATAATTTTATGAATGCACATCCCGAAGCCCAGGGATTTTTATTTGATGGATTTCCACGTACGACTGCACAGTGTATTGCATTAGATGCTTTATTACAAAATAAGGGAACTGAAATTAATGTAGTACTTGCATTAGAAGTAGGAGAAGAAGAGTTGGTAAAAAGATTATTAGGCCGAGGCGCAACTTCTGGAAGAAGTGATGATACCAACGAAACGGTGATCCGCGCTAGAATACAAGAGTACCATGATAAAACCACTGCGGTGGCTACGCATTATGCGCAATTCAATAAAGTAATCTCAGTGAAAGGAGAGGGAACAGTAGAAAGCATCTACGCTGATTTGAAAAAAGAAATTGACGCCAGAATTTAAATATTCAAACCACCACAAGCACTTATTACTTGTCCTGTGATATAGCTACTTAAATCACTAGCTAAAAACAAGGTAGTGTTTGCAATTTCTTCTGCTTTACCAAATCTTCCCAACGGAATTTTATCCAAGAATGCTTTACCGGCTTCCCCTTCATTTAAGTAATGTGTCATGTCGGTTTCAACAAATCCGGGGGCAATCGCGTTGCAACGAATATTTCTACTTCCAATTTCGGCAGCAATAGATTTTGTGAATCCAATAATGCCGGCCTTACTTGCTGCGTAACTGCTTTGCCCTGCATTGCCCCGAATACCTATAATTGAACTCATATTGATAATACTACCGCTTCTCGCTTTCATCATAGGACGAATCACCTGCTTGGTCATATTAAAAACACTTTTTAAGTTAGTTTCCATTACGTCGTCCCATTGTTCAGGGGTCATACGTAACAATAAATTGTCTTTGGAGATACCCGCATTGTTTACACATATATCTACTGTACCAAAGTTGGCTACTACATCATTTACAAAGGCTTCACAGGCTGCAAAGTCTCCCGCATTGGCTTGATAAGCTTTTGCTTTAACCCCCATTTTTTCTATTGCTGCTGCCAGGCTATTTGCTTTTTCTGCACTACTATCACTTACATAAGTAAAAGCTACATGCGCCCCCTGTTCGGCAAGTTTTAAGGCAATGGCTGCCCCTATTCCTCTTGCTGCGCCAGTTACGATGGCTACTTTTCCGTCTAATAATTTCATGATTTTCTGTTTTTAATAAACCAATAAGTATGCATCAATACAATACTAATATTCACAAAGATAACAGGATTATCCTGTTTTAAAAAACCATAAGCTATCCACAGCAAGCTACCAGCAGTATTTACAATACGTAATTTTTTAACATCTTGTATTGCAAAAGATCCTACTACCACGGCTGTTGCGATCCACCCTAATGTTTCAATCATTTTTTATAATTCAAAGTGAATATTTTTTAATTCCTCAAGGAGCTTGCGCTCGTTGGATAATCGAGGTACTTTATGTTGTCCCCCTAATTTCCCTTTTCTTTTAAGCCATTCATGAAAACAGCCTTTTTTTACTGCCGTAATTTGTGGCAATCCCAATGCAATATCCTTATATCGTTTTGCTTCGTAGTCACTATTTAAGGATTGTAAATTTTTATCTAAACAAATCGTAAAAGCATTTAAATCCATGGGTACTTTTTCAAATTCAATCAACCATTCATGTGCGCCCGAATTTTTATCTGACATATAAATAGGCGCTGCAGTGTAATCAATAAGTGTTAGATCAAATGCTGCACAAGCATCACTAATTGCCCGATCGGTATTGTCTGCAATTACCTCTTCTCCAAAAGCATTAATAAATTGTTTTAACCTACCCGACACTTTTATTCTAAAAGGGGCAAGGGTTGTAAACTGAATGGTATCCCCCACTAGGTATCTCCACAATCCCCCATTGGTACTAATTACAATCGCATAATTTTTCCCTAATTCTACTTTATCTAATCCAATAGTGCGCGGGTTTTCTTTTCCATATTCTTCCGTAGGCATGAACTCATAAAATATTCCATGTTCTAAAAACAGCAACATACCTTCTTCGTTGATTCTATCCTGCGCAGCAAAAAAACCTTCACTTGCATTGTATATTTCTACATAATTACAACCTGGTCCAATTAATTTGTTAAACTCGTTTTTATAAGGAGTAAATGAAACCCCACCATGAATGTATACTTCAAAATTGGGCCATACTTCTTTTATATTTTTCTTGCCAGAAATTTCTAAAATTCTTTTTAATAATACCATGGTCCAAGTGGGTACGCCCGAAATAGAACTGACGTCTTCGTTAATAGTGCTTTGTGCCAGGCTTTCAATTTTATTTTCCCATTCATCCATGAGTGCAATGGATAACTCCGGTGTTCTGATAAATGAAGACCAGAAGGGAGAATTTTGTAATAGCACTGCACTTAAATCGCCATATTGAAAATTCTCTTCAAGCGGATGCACCTGATGTGATCCACCAATTACCAATCCCTTTCCCATTAATAAATCACTATCGGGTAGCGCACTATAATATATAGTAAGCACATCCTTGGATCCATGAAAATGATTTTCTTCAATACTCTCTGTGGTCAGCGGAATAAATTTACTCTTATCATTGGTGGTGCCACTGCTTTTGGCAAACCATTCAACAGGCGTATTCCATAATACCGAGTCTTCTCCTGCCAATATTTTATCTATATAGGGCTTTAGGTCTTCGTATTCGTGTATAGGCACCGATGCTTTAAACTGTCTAATATTAAAGATTTCTGCGTATTGATATTGTCTTCCAAATTGGGTGTATTGACCATGTGTAATAAGGTCCTGCAACACTTCACGTTGTGCAGCAATAGGGTCATTTACCCAATGCTCAATTCGCCAATAGCGAAGTCGAGCCAGTCTTGACAATGCGGGACTAAAAATCTTCATAGGCGTTACACAATATACGCCATACCCTTAAATAAACTAGCTTTTTTGGCCCATTTCAATAATCCAATCCTTGCGCTTTAATTCAAAGTTGGTACCTAGGTATAATCTTCTTACTTGTTCGTCTTCTGCTAACTCTTCGGCAGTTCCGTGTTTGAAAATTTTACCTTCAATTAATAAATAAGCACGGTCACAAATGGATAAGGTTTCATTTACATTGTGATCGGTAATTAAAATTCCAATGTCTTTTAATTTTAATCTAGACACCACCGCCTGTATATCTTCAACAGCGATAGGATCCACGCCAGCAAAGGGTTCGTCTAATAAAATAAATTTAGGATCAACAGCCAATGCGCGCGCGATTTCTGTACGTCTTCGCTCTCCACCACTTAAACTGTCTCCATTATTGTTGCGTACATGATGTAAATTAAATTCATCTAAAAGGGACGCTAATTTATGATCTCTCTCTCCCTTGGTTAATTTTGTCATTTCTAAAACAGCCATGATATTATCCGCTACAGATAGTTTTCTAAATACACTGGCTTCCTGTGGTAAATATCCCAATCCCATTTGTGCTCTTTTATACATTGGGAGCTTGGTAATATCCTCGTCATTTAAAAATACACGGCCCTCGTCGGGGGCAATTAATCCAACTACCATATAAAACGTGGTTGTCTTGCCGGCACCATTGGGTCCCAATAGGCCCACAATTTCTCCTTGCTTTACCGAAATGCTCACCTGGTCCACTACGCGTCGGTTCTTATATTGCTTAATGAGCTTATCGGTATGTATAGTAAGTATCACAGTATATATTTATACAAAAATAAGGGTAAATCTATCTTTTGCACCCATCGCTTACCAATATTAACTATTTTTGCAAACTATTGTTTTAAAATAAATATATGCAGGTAATTGAACATTTGGCTAAGGCCAAAGACACATTGGTATCCTTTGAGGTATTGCCGCCATTAAAAGGCAAAACCATTTCTTATATATATGAGCACTTAGACCCCTTAATGGAGTTCAAGCCTTCTTGGATTAATGTTACCTATCATCGTAGTGAAACCATTGTTCGTAAAAATGCCATGGGGATAGATGAAAAAGTGGACGTGCGCAAGCGCCCTGGTACTGTGGGAATTTGTGCGGCCATTATGAACCATTATAATGTAGACGCCGTGCCGCATATTATTTGCGGGGGCTTTTCCAAAAGAGAAACCGAAGACGCCTTAATTGATTTACAATTTTTAGGCATTGACAATGTATTGGTGTTAAGGGGTGACGCAGAAAAAGGACAAAAAACTTTTGTACCCGAGCCCAATGGTAATGTTCAAGCCCTTGATTTATTAAAGCAGGTAGTTGGATTAAATAAGGGGGAATATTTAGATAAAGAAATTTTAAACGGAAGCAAAACTAATTTTTGCATGGGCGTATCTGGTTATCCCGAAAAACATTTTGAAGCACCTAGCATGGAATTTGATTTACAAAAAGCCAAAGAAAAAGTAGATGCCGGTGCACAATATATTATGACACAAATGTTTTTTGACAACAAAAAATATTTTGAATATGTAGATGCGTGTCGCAGTATTGGAATTAATGTACCCATTATTCCAGGCTTAAAACCCATCACGAATAAAAAGCAGTTGACTATTTTACCCAATATATTTTATGTTGATATTCCTACCGACTTAAGAAACGCAATGCAAGCAGCGACTACCGACGAAGCTTGCGAGCAAGTAGGAACCGAATGGTTAATTGGGCAAAGCAAGGAGCTAAAAGCTGCTGGGGTACCCGTTTTACACTACTATACTTTAGGAAAACCAAAAGTGGTAAAGGATGTAGTGGCTGCTGTTTTTTAAATTATTTTTTCAGTGTTGACTGTATAAAATCATTAAACTGCTCAATACTCAAATTTTTGGCAACTATTTTTTTATCCTTATCTAGTAAATAAAAGGTAGGTGTTTTAAACACATCATATAGTTGTCTAATGGTGGTGGGCTTGCCTTCTGTAATTTCTTTATTCAAGTCTTCGTCTGTTTGATAAGCATTTATCCATTGATCTAGTTTATTATCCTTAATAAATTCTTTCCAAAGTGTCATTTCTTTGGCATTTGTATTGACTGCAATTACTTTAATATCATGCTTTATCCAACTCGCTTTATATATTGAATCTAATTTTGGAATTTCAACTTTGCAATGACTACAAGTGGGATCCCAAAATGCAATAAAGGTATAAGTAGCTTTCATGTTGTGTAAAGCAAAACGCTTTTCATTCAGATCGTTTAAAACCAATATAGGAGCGGGTAAACCCAATTGATTGGCCATTAAACTATAAGCCCTTTCACGCAAGGATTTTTTGGAAGCCTCGCTAAGTAAAGTCGTATCTCCCTTCGCAAAAAAGTTTTGATAAATATGCAAGAACACTTTGTCCTGACCCATAAATTCTGGACTAATGTATTTATTGGTAAACTTAAAAAGTAAAAACGGATAAATTTCTTTACCAGTTTTAGCGACCGTTAACATGTATTGCACTTCGCTGATAATAGAATCGGGTTCTCGTGAAATATAGTTTTTAAAATAATCATCTAATTTGTTTTCAAAAAAAGGAGTTCTCAATAAACGGTTATCATTAAAGACGATATTGTCCCAATAATGATCTTTTACATATCTATAAGGATACAGCGAATCCGCTTTACCATTGACGATGGGAATACTAGGTGCTTCTGGAACTTCCATGGTATTTAATAAAAAACTCATCATAGATCCGGGATTTTCAGCAATATAAGCGCGCCTCTTTTGTTTAATTTCTTTGTCTTTTACTAGGTAGGCTTCTTTAAATATCGCTGAATCTTTTTCTGTATTTGCAGTTTTAAAATTTTGTTCTATTTGGTTTAATTCCACAAATAAATTATTAACTACTTGTGAATAGTTTTTAAACATTTCATTTTCTTTGGAGCCAGTGATAAGCACATTTTTAAGATCTGTTGTGTCGGCAGTAATTTTAAACTGCTGTAAGTCATCCACTAAAAAATCAAACAGGATACTCATTTTAGGAGACACCAAAAAATAGATACCCGGTGTTAATTTATCTTTGGATTTAAATACACCCTCGCTCTTTTCGTTTAAGATACAGGAATCGGCAAATACTTTGCTATTGCCATAATTGGTTCCAAGGTATATTTTGGTATCCTTTGGGTAGGGTTTAAGGCTAATTTGAATTGCGCGTCCCTGATTGTTTGTTCCAACGGCAGTTTTTTTTGTTTGCGCCATTGATAGGAAAGGAAGCAATAATACAGCGATCAAAATTTTTCTCATGCTGTAAAAATATAAATTAATTAGACAAGTTAAATTATACCGGCATTTACTTTAAATATAAGGCGGGTTGAGTACCTTTGTCCTCGTGAGAAAAATAAAGCAAAAACCCGTTTTAGAAAAGGTTCTTATTGAGGACTATGCTGCGGAAGGGAAATCCTTGGCAAGGGTAGACGGCAAGGTAATTTTTGTGGAAGGAGCCGTGCCTGGTGATGTAGTAGATATCCAATTACAAAAAAACAAGGCCGATTGGGCCGAAGGCTTTGCAAAGCATTTTCATAGCTATTCTGAGATAAGAGTAAAACCCTTTTGTTCCCATTTTGGAGTTTGTGGAGGATGTCAATGGCAGATGTTGCCCTACGCGCAGCAATTAAAATACAAGCACAAGCAGGTGGTGGACAATTTAACCAGGATTGCAAAAGTGACTTTGCCAGAAATTTTACCCATTTTGGGTGCTACCCCAACCGAAGGGTATAGAAATAAAGTAGAATATACATTCGCCACCGAAAGATTTATTCCTTTTGAGGAGTTTAAGGCCATGAAGGCTGCTGGAACAGAAGTCATTCCAACGCCGGGGGCGGGGGGATTTCATGCAAGAGGATTTTTTGAAAAAGTGGTTGAAATAGATACCTGCTATTTACAAGAAGAGCCTACTAATTTAATAAGAAAGGCGGTGGTAAATTTTGCCATTGAAAATGAAATGCCTTTTTATAATATCAAACAACACCAGGGTTGGCTCAGAAATATGTTTGTGCGCAACACCAAGGATGGACAATGGATGGTGAATTTAATTTTGGGTTACGAGGATGTCGAAAAAAGAGCAGCGCTTTTAAATTTACTGTTAAAACAATTCCCTCAAATTACCACACTGCTATATACCATTAATACCAAGCGCAACGACAGTATGCAAGACTTGGAACCACAGGTGTTTTTTGGAAATGGATATATCACCGAAATGTTAGAGGATTTTGCATTTAAAATAAGTCCTAAATCTTTTTTTCAAACCAATTCTAATCAAGCCGAAAAATTATATCAGATCACACGCGATTTTGCTGAACTTACAGGGAAGGAAGTGCTGTATGATTTGTATTGTGGCACAGGAAGTATTGGTATATTTTGTAGCAAACAGGCTAAAAAAATTGTGGGGGTTGAATTTGTAGCAGAAGCAATTGAGGATGCAAAAGAAAATGCCTTAATGAATCAATTAACCGATGCTGCATTTTTTGCAGGTGATGTCATTGACATTTGTGATGATGCGTTTTTTGAAACACACGGAAAGCCTGATGTAATCATTACCGATCCCCCCCGTGCCGGTATGCACGAAAAACTAGTGAGAAAATTATTAGCAATGGAAGCGCCAATTATTGTCTACGTTAGCTGTAATCCTGCTACACAGGCTAGGGACTTAGCATTGTTAGATGAAAAATATATGGTTACTAAAATTCAACCTGTAGATATGTTCCCCCATACACTCCATATTGAGAATGTGGTTCAGTTAAAAAAAAGAGCATCCTTCAAATTAAATAAAGAATCCAATGACGCAGTTTAGACCTACCGGATTTGGTGTATTGCCACCCGTAATAAAAAACTTATTAATTATTAATGCACTGGTGTTTTTGGCACAAAATACATTAGCAGGTCCTGCCATGAGCTTTTCTTTTGAGGATACTTTTGCATTACATGCTTATCAAAGTTCTTTGTTCAAGCCTTGGCAGTTAATTACGCATATGTTTATGCATGGTAGCTTTGGTCATATATTTGGTAATATGTTAGCCCTATGGATGTTTGGCGCCATTTTAGAAAACATATGGGGGCCCAAACAATTTTTATTATTTTATTTTTTATGTGGATTGGGCGCTGCGTTTTTACACTTAGGTATTATGTCCTATGAATTAATGCATGCCACCGAAATGTATTTTCAATCGAGGGTAGACATTGCAACATTAGGTGCCAGTGGAGCCGTGTTTGGGATCCTTATTGCATTTGTTTATTTGTTCCCTAATACCTATATCTATATTTATTTTTTCCTGCCCATGAAAGCAAAGTGGTTGGGTATTATTTATTTCTCTTTTGAATTATACACAGCCTTGCAAAATGCTCCAGGAGACGGTGTTGCAAGGTGGGCGCATGTTGGAGGAGCGGTGATTGGTTTTGTGTTGGTATTTATTTGGAAAAAGAATAACAGAAGGTATTAACGGAGTATAAAGTATAATTACATGCAACAAGAAACCAATCAAAAACCATTACTGGGAGCAGACAACAACGCGCTCGTTGCATTGCTGGCCATTAACTTAGTGGGGTATGTGATTTTGGGCTTACTAAAAGTCATTTATTATTTAGAAAGCCTTCCCTTAGCGCAATACTATAATCAACTATTTTATCCCCTCACCCTTCAAAGAGACTGGTACCACCAACCCTGGTCTTTATTTACTTATAATTGGGTGCATGATGGTTTTTGGACTTTGCTTCCTAATATGATTTGGATGTCTATCTTTATACATATGCTCCAAGTAAAGGGCGCCAATAAACACGTTTTCCCTATTTATTTTTACAGTGGCCTCCTGGGTGCCATCACTTTTTTATGCATGGGGGCCAATCAACCATTGGTGGGAGCGGGTGTGAGTGTTACGGGCTTGGTTTTTGCTAGTATTGCTTTAATACCCAATTATAAATTTTTATCAAGTGTACTTGGAGGTATTCCATTATGGGTACTTGGGATTATATATATTTTATTACAAGGGTACGCTTTTTTAGATGCTTCTATTTCGGTAGACATTGCTATTGCAGTAGGCGGTATCACAGGGTTCGTCTATGTAATGTTATTAAAAAGAGGCAAAGATTTAGGGAAAT
>CAIOYQ010000226.1 GCA_903862505.1 uncultured Bacteroidota bacterium | reverse complement strand
CGCCCGTATAGCGCAGATTTTTATTAGAATAAACTATACGGAGTTGCTAGCGGCATTAATGATGCGAAACATAGTTCTTGCTAAGCGCTTTAATACGAGGCTTTATTTAATCGGAGGATTGTGTTGGTAGGTTGGATACTGAATGTCGTGGTAAAATGCATAGGTCCAATTGTTTGGTAAACCTTCCTGCCACCATAATTGTCTCCATTCCATAGCCTTTTTCCCATCCATATCATATTTAGCAACAAACTTAGATTTCATTTGTTGTAACTGAGGTGCTTCATCTCCTCCAAAGAAAAAAGTAGTATCATTTTCTTTTATCCATGCAACTTGATGATGTAAGCTATGTCCAGCGGTTAATTGATAATGAATAAGATTGTCAATAATGCCTTCATCATTTTCTAACCAAACTATACCGCTAAAATTTTCAAGTATTTGTACCTGCTCCGCTAAATAGGAAGGACTGGTCCCACTGATAGCCAATTCAAACTCTCTTTTTTGTATATAGTATTTTGCATATGGAAAACTAATAAATCGTTCATTGTGTATTGGATGCATATAGCTAAGTCCACCTGCATGATCTTTGTGTAAGTGACTCATAAATACTTTTGTTACACTGGAAGGGTCAATGCCTATTTGCATAAGATTGTCGTGTAATTGAAGAATCCCTGCATTATTAAAATAACCCAAGCCGGTATCGAATAATATAATGTCTTGTTCAGTGACCACTAAGAAAGGTTGAATTTCTACCAATAAGCTGCCCTTTGGACGATTTTGTAGCTTTTCACTAGTCGTATCAAAAGGGATAAATACTTTGGTTTGGTCAATGGTGAAACTACCTTCTGATAAAGGGTAAATGCGCATATGAATAAATTAACGAATGACCATTTGACGGTCTGCATCCAACCTCAATAAAATAAAAACCAACACAGTAAAGGTTAATAGGGAAGAACCACCGTAACTAATTAATGGTAAGGGGATGCCTACAACAGGAAACAACCCAATCGTCATACTTATATTTACTGCGATATGAAAAAAGAATACGCCCACCACGCTATAAGCATATACCCTAGAAAAAGTACTCCTTTGTCTTTCGGCAATTCTGATAAGTCTAAATAAGAAAAATAAGTATAAGCATACAAAGGTGAAGGTACCCACAAAGCCAAAGGCTTCTCCTAAGGATGTAAAAATAAAATCAGTATTTTGTTCGGGTACATATTTACCTCTTGTTTGCGTTCCTTTTAAAAATCCTCTTCCCCAAAATCCACCCGATCCAATGGCAATTTTACTTTGCTTCACATTATAGTCATCGGGTTTTTTCCCTTTTTTCTTTCCCGCTGTTGCGGCGGATTTCACATTTTGACTACAGTCGTATTCTTTCCCTACCATGCTATAAATACGGGTACTTTGGTAGCACTCAAATACATTATTAAACATATAAGGCACCGCATATTTTACGGTACCAAAACAAATACTCCAAATACTAAATACTACTAAAATTTTAATTTTATTACGCTTAAACCTTTTAATCATTGATAAAATAAAAAGGACACTTACTGCGGTGATAATCATTGCTAAAACCGTTGGTTCTACTAATAAAGTGGCTATTACTAAGATGGCAAAGGATAAGGCAACTACTAAAATAAGAGGTGGCAATCCTTCACGGTACATTGCAAATATAAAAGCGCTGTAAACCAATGCCAGGCCTAGCTCGTGCTGCATGATGGAGAGTATAGCGGGAAGTGCAATCATGCCTACCGCTATGAGCTGTGATTTAAGTTTAGTAAAATCGGTTTCGGGCTTAGATATAAATTTGGCAAGTACCAGTGCCGTAAAAATTTTGCATAACTCAGCAGGCTGTAAATTAAATCCACCTGCAATAGGTATCCAACTATTACTACCATTAATATTTTTACCAATGACAAATGTGGCTAACATTAATAATATACCTGCGCCATACAATATGTTGGCTAAGGCGGTAAACACTTTACTATCTAATAATAAAATAAATATGCCAATGAAGCTACAAAAAATAGCAAAGTATATTTGCTTGCTATAACTATTTTTCCCTGCTATTAATGAGCTACTCCAATTACCACTGGGATTATATTCCACCATAAATATGCATAGTATTCCTATGGCGATCATCGCAAAATAAAGAATGATCACCGCCAAGTCGGTTCCTTTAGAAAAACTATTTTGATTAGGTGTTGTTGCCATTTTTAGGACGGGTTATCTTTTTTTTCTTTTTTTGAATGAGTGCTGCACTATCTTTTTTAATGGTATTGGTAACTGGTTTTCTATCCCCGCTTTTGTTTTCGGCGGTATCTATCCCCTTTTTAATCGTATCTATTACTTTTGGCTTGGGTTTATAATCCGAGACCATTTCCATATCCCACACTTCACCTAGTTCATCATTTTTATATTCTTCAATCGGGCTCAAACGAATGGTTTTGTTTTTTACATACCAGTCCTTAATGGATTGGGGCATCAAGTCCACTTTTGCTAAATCCTCCGCTTTTTTCTCACTCTCTGCAGTAAGGGTGTCGTTTAAATATTTCTCCATTAATAAGGTACTTATTGGACCTGCCCAAGTGGCCCCATAACCTGCATTCTCCACCACTACGGCTACTGCCACTCTTGGGTTATCCTTGGGTGCAAAGCAAACAAAAATGGAGTGATTCTCGCCATGTGGGTTTTGAGCAGTACCTGTTTTTGCACAATATTCATGCCCAGGTAATTTAACGCTAGCTGCTGTACCATATACCGTTACATCATGCATGCCTTCTTTAATCACCTTAAAAATATCGCTTGATATATTTGTCACCCCTTGTTTGGTTCTAAATTTTGCCAATTCAATTTTATCTTCTCTATCTTCTTCTTCAATACTATCCACAAAATGTGGCGTGTAATAATATCCATCATTCGCAATCAATGCCATTGAATTCGCTAATTGTAATGGGGTGGCTGTCATTCTATCTTGACCAATGCCCAATGTTAGCATATAGCAACTATTCCAAGTTGTAGGATTGCCAAAATCTTTATTATAGGCAGCTGTGTCTGGGATATTTGCTTTGTTTTCACTTGGCAAATCAATACCTAACTTTCTTCCCAATCCAAAACTATTCATGTATTCTTTCCATTTTAAGTATCCATTTTTCGCATTTCCATATTTAGGGTTGTCAATGGCCATTCTAAATACTTGTAAAAAGTAAGAATTACAAGAGTTGGCTAATGCAACTTGTAAATTCGCAGCGTGTCCCGCACCTGCGTGGGTACATTTTCGTGGATCGCCACAATTATTGTATGAGCCAAAACAGTTAAAGCCATAGCTTGGTGTGATTAGCCCTTCGTCTAATGCAATTAGTGCACCCAATGGTTTGAATGTGGATCCTGGAGGGTATTGTCCTTTGATGGCGCGATTGTAAATAGGACGCGCTGTATCGGTTAATAAGGAACCAATGGTTTTTCTTCTTTGATTTCCTGCTAACAAATTGGGGTTATAGCCAGGACTAGAAGCCATTGCAATCACTCCACCTGTTTTAGAATTTAAAACCACTGCACTTCCTATTTTATTTTGTAAAAGTTTTTCAGCCAGTTGCTGTACTTCGACATCCATGGAAGTATATAAATTTTTTCCGGCCACCGCCAATGTATCAAATTGTCCTTTTTCAAAGGCGCCCTGAATCTTTCCTTTATTATCGCGTAAAAATCTTTTTACCCCTCTTTGTCCCATTAGCACATTCTCGTATTGCTTCTCCAATCCGGTCATGCCTGCATAGTCACCCATCTCATAGCCATCGGTATCGTGCTTTTGTAAAAAGTTAACATCTACTTCTGCTACATAGCCTAGTACGTGTGCAGCTGTATTGTAGGGGTAATTTCGGATAGATCTTTCAGATAAAGAGAAGCCTGGGAATCGATATAAATTTTCGGTTAACTGAGCATAGAGTTCTGGCGAAAGAAAAGGTTCAAACACACCCACTTTTACTCTTGTATTTTTTACAATCACCTCCACCATGCGTTTATTGTACTCTTCTTTATCAATTTTTAAAATTCCGCAAAGTGCTGCAGTATCTACGCCCCTTGCTTCATTAGGGATGACTACCAAATCGTAACTAATGGTATTCTCTAATAGTGCACGTTTTTTTCGATCGTAAATAATTCCTCGATCCGGATAAATGATTCTTCTAAATATGGCGTTATTGTCTGCCGCTAATTTGTATTTATTGGAAAAAATTTGCAAACTAATGAGTTGCCCAATGATAATGGTAATAACAATACCAATAATCATTTGTATGATACCTCCTCTATTTGAATTATACAGTGCCATGAATTATCTTTTTAGCTTGCGTCGGTTCATAACAAGCTCTACGACAAAAATAAGTAAGGTGCTCATTAAAGTAGTTGAAAATACTTTACCAATAAAATAAGTAAAGCTACCAAACTGCAACCATTCTAATAAGACTAAATAAAAATGATGTACAAAAGTGATAATTATTACATAAATAAAGTAGGGTACCCAGCCCATGCTTCCGACACTTGGTTCCTTGGTAATTTCTTCTGAAGTTTCTTGGGCCAATAATAAATTAAGAATGCTGGGCCTTATATACCCTATCAGTGTTCCTGCAGCAGTATGTAATCCTGGTGTATTGGTGAATAGGTCTAAACAATAACCTAATAAAAAACCAAGTATAGTTAAGGTTAATCTGTTGGTGCCAAAAGGCAACCATAGAATAAAAATAAAATATAAATAGGGAGTGATATATTGATGCAAGGGAGGTATCTCGTTCAATATGATAATTTGTATCAATAGGAACAAGACAAAACGAATGCTATTTTTTAAAACCTTATTCATTGTTGGCCTCCGGTTTTTCTAATTGTTTTTGTTCATCCATTCTTTTATTCTCTACCAAGTATACATATTCTAAATTAAAAAAGTTGGTAGCTGCTTTAACGTTTAAGGTTAAAAAATTACTGGAAGGATCTTTTACAATGCTCATTACTTTTCCAATCATTAATTGAGGAGGGAAATTACTAGAGTAGGGGCTTGTTAATACCGTGTCCCCAATTTTAGGAGCAGCACTCTTAGAGATATTTTTTAATACCAAAGTGTAAGGATCTGAGCCATCCCATTCAATACTACCCGCAATTTTATCACGCTTTAACATAGCGCTTACTTTACTGTTTCTGTGCAGTAAACTCATTATTTTACTATAGTTGTCGTTCACTTCTATCACGATACCTACAATACTTCCGTCGGGATTAATAGCCACCATATCCTTTTTGATGCCTTGTTTGGCGCCTCTTTCCACCCAGATATAATTTTTTTGTAGTGTAAATGTATTTCCAACCACTTTAGCCGGGTAGTAAAAAAACTTACGTACTACCTCCATGCTGTCTTTCCTTAATACCAAAGTGCCTAATTTCTTACTCGTATCAATGCTTACAAAATTTTGAGCCAATTGATTTCTTAATGTAACATTTTCCGCAACTAATTTTGCATTGGTTTCTTTTAAATCAAAGAAGTACGCCCAATTATTATAATATTGATTTACGTTGCCTGCAACTTGATTGGTCCATGTTCCAAAAAAAACTTCATGCGATTTGCTATAAGAAGATAGCATGATCAATGACACAATTTGAAGCATCAGAAAAGTAAAAAAAGTAAGATTATGTCTTATGAACCCAATGATATTCTTCAAGCGTTATATCTTTTTTATCTCATGATGAAAGGGAAACGTTGATAGTTTTTCAACGCAATGCCTGTACCACGTACAACACTCTTTAATGGATCTTCGGCAACATGTACGGGTAATTTTATTTTTGCACTTAATCTTTTATCAAGACCACGTAACAAAGATCCACCACCTGTTATGTATAAACCACGACGATAAATATCAGCAGCTAATTCAGGAGGCGTCGTTTCCAACGCTTTTAAAATAGCCTCTTCAATTTTAAATATACTTTTATCTAAAGCTTCTGCCACTTCTTGATAAGACACCATAATTTGTTTTGGAATACCTGTTACCAAGTCTCTACCGTTCACTGGCATGTCATCTGGAGGATTGTCTAAGTCTTTTAAAGCCGCGCCCACATGGATTTTAATCTGTTCTGCAGTACGCTCACCAATTAATAAACTATGATAACGTCTTAATGCTTCCATAATATCTGCAGTAAATTCATCACCTGCAATACGAATACTTTGATCGCAAACAATTCCGGCTAATGCAATCACGGTAATACCAGTAGTACCCCCTCCAATATCAATAATCATATTTCCAACAGGTTCTTCTACATCAATACCAATACCTAATGCAGCAGCCATCGGTTCATGAATCATATAAACTTCTTTTGCGCCTGCTTGTTCCGCACTATCACGCACCGCTCTTTTTTCAACTTCAGTAATAGAGGATGGGATACAAATTACCATTCTCCAACTTGGTGGGAACCATGGTTTTTTAGGATAAATCATTTTCATCAACTCACGAATCATTAATTCGGCAGCGTTAAAGTCTGCGATTACGCCATCTTTTAATGGACGCACTGTTTTAATACTTTCGTGTGTTTTCTCATGCATTAACAATGCTTTCTTACCAACACCCAAAACTTCCTTCATATTATTTCTGTTCAATGCAATAATTGAAGGTTCATTCACAACTACTTCGTCATTATGAATAATTAAAGTATTAGCGGTGCCCAAATCCATCGCAATTTCTTGGGTAAAAAAATTGAATAATCCCATTATCTGTATGCTTTTTTAAAGGTCTAAGTGAATGTAGCAAAATTCACTTAAAATACTTGAACTACAAAGCTTTTTAAGAAATGTGTAAGAATATTTTTTTGGAAAAACTAGGATTCAAATTCGTACCCGATGTCTCTTCTAAAATACATGCCCTCAAACTGAATATTGGAGAGTGCATTTTGGGCAATTTCCACGGCCTCTTTAAGGGTATGCCCTTGTGCAGTTGCAGTTAACACCCGACCCCCTTTTGTAACAATGGCATTGTCCTTAAACCCGGTACCAGCTTGAAATACAATTACTCCAGGTGTATTTGTACTTTCGGTTAAACCTTGTATGGTAAAGTCTTTTTGATAGTTTCCTGGATAGCCTCCACTCACTGCCATTACGGTTGCAAAAGCAGCCGCATGGTATTCAATATTTACGTCCTGTAAAGTACCATTATCCGCTGCGGCTAACAAGCTTACTAAATCGGTTTGTAAACGGGGTAGAATTACTTCGGTTTCTGGATCGCCTAAACGACAGTTGTATTCAATTACATAGGGTTCCCCCTCACAATTCATGAGTCCAAAAAATACAAATCCCTTGTATACTAGGTTTTCAGACTGAATGCCTTGAATCGTAGGCTTAATAATACGCGCTTCCACCTTTTTCATAAAAATTTCATCCATAAAAGGAACAGGACTTACGCAGCCCATTCCGCCAGTATTTAAACCCGTATCTCCTTCGCCAATACGTTTGTAATCCTTGGCATGTCCTATAATTTGATACGTTAGTCCGTCGGTTAATGCAAAAACACTCACTTCAATGCCTTCTAAAAACTGCTCTATCACTACTTTGGAGCTGGCTTCTCCAAATTGCTTGTTTTGAATCATTTCCTCAAAACTAGTAAGGGCTTCTTGGTGGGTTAATGCAATGATAACGCCCTTCCCAGCAGCGAGTCCGTCTGCTTTTAATACAATTGGTAGCGCATGTGCTTTTATATATTCCAGTCCTTCCTCATAATTGGCATGGGTAAATTCGGCATAGGTCGCCGTTGGAATTCCGTGCCTTTGCATAAAATGTTTACTAAATGCCTTGCTTCCCTCTAATTGAGCTGCTTCGGCAGAAGGTCCAATCACATTTATATGCGCTGTGGCTTCATCTTTAGAGAAATAATCAAAAATGCCATTTACCAAAGGATCTTCGGGACCCACTACAATTAAATCAATGATATTTTCTAGTGCAAACTTTTTTAACTCAATAAAATCATTTATTTGAATGGCTACATTGTTGCCAATGCTTGCTGTGCCTGGGTTACCGGGTGCAATAAACAAATTGTCACAGTGATGACTTTGTGCCATTTTCCAAGCCAACGCATGTTCTCTACCACCACCACCAACAATTAAAATATTCATATCTATAGGTTTGCCCCACGAAAGTAAAATTTATTGAAGGGATTTTATTAATTTGGGTCAATTAAATACAATTGAATATGTCAGCAGTAGCAGAAAAACATCCAAAAGGACTCTATGTCTTGTTTGCAACGGAAATGTGGGAGCGATTTAATTATTATGGCATGCGCGCTATTTTGACCATGTTTTTAATAAAAGCAATGGGGTATTTACAAACCGATGCCTCGCAGGTTTATGGGAGTTACACCGGCTTAATTTATTTAACACCCTTATTAGGCGGGTATATTGCCGACAGATACTGGGGAAATAAGCGTTCCATTATTGCGGGTGGTTTGGTGATGGCCATTGGAGAATTTATCTTGTTTTTCTGTGGTCACTTTTATGAAAACGTTGATGTTGCCATGCCATTATTCTATACAGGTCTTGGATGTATGATTGCGGGAAACGGATTTTTTAAGCCCAATATCTCCAGTATGGTAGGTCAGTTGTATAAAAAAGGAGATTCAAAAATAGATGCTGCATATACGATATTTTATATGGGCATTAATACCGGAGGTGCCTTGGGTCCAATTGTATGTGGATTTTTTGGAGACACAGGCAAAAATGGAGATTTCAAGTGGGCATTTTTTGCAGGTGGGGTAGCCATGTTATTAAGTGTTATCACCCAACTTATTTTTCAGAAAAAATATTTAGTAGATCCAAGTGGAGAAGCCATTGGTGAAGTACCCAAGGATGCGCCTAAATTTTTTCAGAAAATTCCAGTCATGATTGGCTTTTTATTTTTACTTTCTTTAGTAACGATTGCCTTAGTGTATATAGATATTAAAGTAGTAAGTTATTTATTTTGGTTATTGCTAGCTTGTATTTTGTTGATTGCGTTTATTATTTTTTCGGATAAAACACTTAGTATCATAGAAAAGAAAAAGGTAGCTGTTTTATTTACCGTTTCTTTTTTTGTGATATTTTTCTGGAGTGCATTTGAACAAGCGGGTGCTTCGCTTACTTTCTTTGCTTCAGAAAATACCCAAAGAGATTTAGGATTTTATGTAGTACCTACAAGCTTCTTCCAATCATTGAATTCTATATTTGTTGTAGCCTTTGCTCCTTTAGTAGCATGGATTTGGATTAAACTAGGGAAAAGCAATAGAGAGCCTTCTTCTCCTTTTAAAATGGCGATGGGTTTAATGTTATTGGCCTTGGGATATTTATGGATTGCAACCGGAGTGAATGGAGTAGGAACGGGGGTTAAAGTAAGTATGATTTGGTTAATTGGGATGTATATGATGCATACTTTTGGTGAACTTTGTTTATCGCCCATTGGTCTTTCCTTATTCAATAAATTAGCCCCTATTAAATTCGCTTCTTTATTAATGGCAGTATGGTTTACAGCCAATGCATTTGCTAATAAATTAGCAGGCGTGTTTAGTACATTATATCCAGAAAATGGAAAAGTAACTTCATTTGCGGGCTATCAAATAAGCAACCTCCATGAATTTTTCATGTTCTTTGTTTTCATGGCGGGTGTTGCCTCGCTAATTTTATTTTTCTTATCTAAAAAATTAAAAGGATTAATGCAGAACTAGTTATTTGTTACAACATGCCTTTTACAATTTCATCCACAACGCCTGGATCAAGAAGTGTTGAAGTGTCACCCAAATTACTGGTTTCTCCTTCGGCTATTTTTCTTAAAATACGACGCATGATTTTTCCGGATCTTGTTTTAGGCAGTCCAGATACAAATTGAATTTTATCTGGTTTTGCAATAGGTCCAATAATTCTTGTTACCGTTTGTAAAATATCTTTTTTGACCATATCATTGGTGCCATGTGTATCTTGTCCGTGTGAGCCGGTATAAATAACATAAGCATAAATACCCTGACCTTTAATATCATGCGGATAACCTACCACTGCACTTTCTACAACCCCTGCGTGCATGTTAATGGCATTCTCTACTTCGGCCGTTCCAATTCGGTGTCCACTTACATTTAATACATCGTCTACACGACCAGTAATTCTAAATTGTCCTTCCTCATTTCTTAATGCACCATCCCCAGTGAAATATAAATTTTCATAAGTGGCAAAATAATTGGTACGGCATCTTTCATGATCACCGTAAGTAGTTCTTAAAATAGCAGGCCATGGTTGTGTAATACATAAATTACCACGGTATAGTCCGTCTTCTTTTTCTTTGATTTCTTCTCCTTTATCATCTACTAATATTGCTTTCACACCCGGCATTGGATAGGTTGCCCATCCTGGTTTTCCGGGCGTAATACCTGCCATATTTGAAATCATCACACCGCCTGTTTCAGTTTGCCACCAAGTATCTACAATAGGACATTTCTTTTTTCCAATATGTTCATCATACCAATGCCATGCTTCTTCGTTGATGGGCTCGCCCACGGTTCCTAAAATTTTTAAACTACTTAAGTCGTGATCTTTCACAGGGCCTAATCCAAAACTCATCAAGGAACGAATGGCAGTAGGAGCGGTGTATAAAATATTTACTTTAAACTTGTCAATGATGTCCCAAAAACGACCCGCATCGGGGAAGGTAGGAATACCTTCAAACATTAAGGAGGTTCCTCCTGCACTTAAAGGTCCGTAAACAATATAACTATGTCCTGTAATCCAACCAATGTCGGCGGTACAAAAGAAAATATCATTGGGTTGATATTGAAAAACATTTACAAAAGTATAGTTCGTATATACCATGTATCCTGCAACACTGTGCACTACTCCTTTTGGTTTACCTGTAGAGCCCGAAGTGTATAATATAAATAAAGGATCTTCGGCATCCATTGCAACAGGCGCTACCAATGGCAAAGCTTGTGTTTCTACTTTTTTAATTTCATCCTCCCACCAAACATCGCGTCCTTTTAACATAGACACAGCGGTTCTTGTTCTAGTACAAACAATAACACGTTTAATTGTTTTATTTCCAATTAAGGCATCATCAATGACGGATTTTAATGGAATGTCTTTGGCGCCTCTATATGCGCCATCGCAGGTAATAATATATTCAGCCTTTGCATCTTCTAATCTATCTGCAATACTTTGTGCACTAAATCCACCAAAAATTACGCTATGAATGGCACCAATACGCGCACAAGCTAATACTGCAATAGCAAGCTCGGGTATCATACCCATGTATATACAAACACGGTCACCTTTTTGCACTCCATTATTTAATAGTACTTGTGCAAATTGACAAACCTTTAAATGCAATTGTTTGTATGTAATGATTCGATGATGTTCTTCGGGATCATTTGGCTCCCAAATCATAGCAGGGGTATCTCCATTCTTTTCCAAATGTCTATCCAAACAGTTTTCGGTAATATTTAATTTACCTCCTTTAAACCACTCCACTTTAGGATCCTTAAAATTCCAGTCTAAAGTTTTATCCCATTTTTTTTGCCAAGTAAATGTTTCCGCAATTTCATTCCAAAATAATTCGGGCGTGTCAATACTTTTTTTGTAGGCCTCGTGATACTGTTCCAGGCTTTTAATTTGATATGGGTAGCGCATAGGTAATCGTATAAATAGATGTACCAAATTTACATTTTTTACGCATAAATATTTAACTTGAATGATAACTGGAAAAACGATTCCTATGAATGCAGAAAAAAAACAAAGTAGTATTGCTTTTGTGATAGGGGCATCCTCGGTGGGAACCTTAATTGAATGGTATGATTTTTACATTTTTGGAATGTTGGCCACCATTTTATCTAAACAATTTTTTCCTGCAGAAGCAGGCACAGCAGCGCTTTTAAGTACTTTGGCCATTTTTGCAGCAGGTTTTATTGTTCGACCCTTTGGAGCCTTGGTCTTTGGACGGTTAGGGGACCTTATTGGACGTAAACATACTTTTTTATTGACATTGGTCATCATGGGCGGCTCTACCTTTGCCATCGGTTTGGTCCCAAGTTATAATTCCATTGGATGGGCCGCACCCATTATAGTGCTTATTTTAAGATTATTACAAGGATTAGCGTTGGGAGGTGAGTACGGTGGGGCAGCCACTTATGTAGCCGAACATGCACCAGCGGGTCAACGTGGATTTTGGACTTCTTGGATTCAGACGACTGCCACCCTTGGATTATTTTTAGCGTTAGGGGTAATTATATTAATACGTTCTAATCAAGGGGTAGAAAAGTTTAGTGCAGAGTGGGGCGGATGGAGATATCCATTTTGGGTTTCTATTTTATTAGTGGGCGTATCGGTTTTAATTAGAATGCGCATGAGTGAGTCACCTATGTTTTCTAAATTAAAATCGGAAGGAAAAACTTCAGTGAATCCTTTAAAGGAAAGCTTTGGGCATAAAGGAAATTTTAAGATGGTTTTATTGGCCTTGTTTGGTGCGGTGATGGGTCAGGGCGTAGTATGGTACACCGGTCAATTTTATGCGCAAAGTTTTATAGAAACGGTTTGTAAAATTGATTTTATACAGTCTCGTAATATCATGTTGGTCGCCATATTAATGGCAACGCCTTGTTTTGTTTTATTTGGATGGCTAAGTGATAAAATAGGACGTAAGTGGATTATGTTATTAGGAATGCTTTTGGCCATTCTTACGTATCGTCCTATCTATAAAGAGTTTATTGCCATAACTGCTGCAAGTAATAGAGTACAAATTGTGGATTACCGTCTTACGAAAGCTGGCCCATTGATGCCATTGGTAGATGTTAAGGATAAACATAAAATGTATATTCGACAAGTCATCGATACCGTTTATTTAGACGGTTCAAATTTTAAATATACCATAACAGATACACTTATTGGGTATAACGAATTCGGTGTGAATAGACCTATTAATTTATTAAATCCAACGTTGATAAAATATAAAGCACCCAAGCCGAATGTGGTGATTGAAAAAACAATGGGCAAGTCGGCTACCTGGGATATGATATGGCTCATTTTTATTCAGATTGTTTATGTAACCATGGTGTATGGTCCAATAGCAGCATTTTTAGTAGAGATGTTTCCTACTAAAATTAGGTATACTTCTATGTCACTTCCTTATCATATTGGTAATGGCGTATTTGGCGGATTGGTTCCTTTCTTAGGCACTTTAATTGTAGAGTTTACAAAAACAGATACAAACCCAGGAGGGGATGTGTTGGCTGGATTGTGGTATCCAATTGGAGTAGCGAGTATATGTTTAATGATTGGCGCCATTTATCTTACCAATAAGGTGGATAAAAATGTAATGGATTAATTAATAAAAAAAAGTTTGTATGAATCATATAAAAAAAATATTAGGATATGTTTGGATGGCATTAGCACCAGCCATTATTTGTTTTTTAATGTATGAAGCTTATGTTAAAATTGGCATTGCAAAACCTGCCGAAAGAGCCAATACTATTTTGCAATGGGTTATTATATTAATCATTTTTATGCCAATTAGTATTGGATTTTTCATATTTGGCAAATATGCGGCTGCAAATGAATATGCACATTTACCCGAGACCTCGGATGAACTTAAAGATTAGAAAGTGGATATATAACATTAGTTAAGTATTTTTGAATATGGCACTGATTGTAAATGGACTTTCTAAAAAATATGAAGCACAGCTAGCTGTTGATAATTTATCTTTCACCATTGAAAAAGGATCGGTGGTAGGGTTTTTAGGCCCCAATGGTGCAGGTAAAAGTACCACCCTTAAAATGATTGCTGGTTTTTTAGCACCGGATGCCGGAGAAGTAATTTTAAATGGAATCTCCAATCAAAAAGACCCCATTGCGTTTAAAAAATTAATCGGGTATTTGCCAGAATCCAATCCTTTATATGAGGAAATGTATGTGAAGGAATATTTTTTATTTTTAGCGGACATTCATAAAATCCAACAGCCCGAAAAACGCATAGAGCAAGTGATTTTGCAAACGGGATTGACCCAAATGCAGCATAAAAAAATAGGCGCGTTGTCCAAAGGATTTAAACAAAGAGTAGGTATTGCTGCTGCAATTATTCATCAACCTGCATTGATCTTATTGGATGAGCCTACCTCGGGTTTGGATCCCAATCAATTAACGGAGATTAGAAATTTAATACAACAGTTAAGCAAAGAGGCTATTGTGTTATTCTCTACACATATCTTACAAGAAGTAACTGCAATTTGCTCAAGTGTGATCGTATTGCATCAATCTAAATTAGTTGCCAATACATCTATTGATCAATTACGCAAGCCAACAGAACCTTCGGTTCGCGTTGTTTTTGAAGAAGATATCACACCCCATTTATCTGATCCGTTTTTCCAAAAACTTAACTATGACCAGGTAGACAAACGTGCGTTAGTCATAAAGTCCACTGATGAGCAGGGTGTTAAGAAAAGCGTTCTTAATTTTGCTTTAGATAAGGGCTTGAACATCCAATCATTACATACACAGGAAGCGAGTTTGGAAGAAATCTTCAAATTGCTTACACATTAAAAAAAATGGGTGTAAATTGCGTTCGAAAAAGACATCCATTCATTAGAAAATAAATTATCAGACTATGAGTTACATTGTTGAAATAAAAGCTAGACAAATTTTAGATAGCCGTGGAAACCCTACCGTAGAAGTAGATGTATTAACAGACGAAGGCGCTATGGGCCGTGCAGCGGTTCCAAGTGGAGCAAGCACTGGCATTCACGAAGCAGTTGAATTAAAAGATAATGACAAAAAGAAATATTTAGGAAGAGGTGTTTTAAAGGCGGTTAAAAATGTAAACACACTTATTGCTGACAATATTGTTGGTTTTGATGTCACTGCTCAAGCAGCGATTGACCAAGTAATGATTGAATTAGATGGCACACCGAATAAAGCGAAGTTAGGAGCGAATGCAATTTTGGCGGTTTCTATGGCAGTTGCAAAAGCAGCAGCCGAAGAAGCTAGCTTACCATTGTATCGTTATATTGGCGGTACCAATGCAAGAACATTGCCAATGCCAATGATGAATATTTTAAATGGTGGAGCACATGCGGATAATAAAATTGACTTTCAAGAGTTCATGATTATGCCAATAGGCGCACCTAGTTTTAGCGAAGGCTTACGTTGGGGTGTTGAAATTTTTCATCAATTAAAAAGCACACTAAAGAAAAAAGGATATAGTACGAATGTAGGGGATGAAGGTGGATTTGCTCCAAATATTCAAAGTAATGAAGAAGCGATTGAAACGGTATTAGAAGCGATCACAGCTGCTGGTTATAAAGCCGGTACGCAAATTGCGATTGCCATGGACGCTGCCAATAGTGAATTATGGAACGCTAAGAAAAAGAAATATGTTTTTCATAAGAGTTCTGGAAAAGAAATGACTTCTGACCAATTGGTTAAATATTGGGAAAGCTGGGTGAAGAAGTATCCAATTGTGTCTATTGAGGACGGTATGGCCGAGGATGATTGGGCTGGTTGGAAAAATTTAACAGAGACCATTGGATCTAAGTGTCAACTGGTTGGTGACGACTTATTTGTAACCAATGTAACGCGTTTACAAACAGGGATTGATAAGAAAATTGCCAATGGCTTATTGGTTAAGGTAAATCAAATTGGTACTTTAACAGAAACAATTAATGCGGTAAGTTTAGCACAACACAATGGTTATAATACCATTATGTCTCATAGATCTGGTGAAACAGAAGATACTACCATTGCGGACTTAGCGGTCGCATTAAACTGTGGTCAAATTAAGACGGGTTCTGCTTCTAGAACCGATCGCATGGCTAAATACAACCAATTAATTCGTATCGAAGAGCAATTGGGTGAAACGGGTGTGTTTCCAACAAAAGGGAAATTGAAGTTCGGTAATAAGTAATTGAGATGAAACGATAGTAAAAGGCCCCGAGAAATTGGGGCCTTTTTTCTTTTTGAGTATTAGCGGAACTATATTAATTTTACTTGAACCTATTTCACATGCAAGCTTTAAAGAAAATACTACCCATTTTAATTAACCGCTATTTTTTAGTATCAATTGGGTTTGTTGTATGGATGTTATTTTTTGATCAGCGGGATTATTTTCAACAAAAAGCAAGTGGGGAAGAATTAAAAAAACTAGAGACTTCTACCAAGTATTTTAATGATGAAATTAATAATACAAAAAGTCAATTAAATAATTTACAAAACAGTGGAACTTCTATCGAGAAGTTTGCCAGAGAAAGATATTTATTAAAAAGAGAAGGGGAAGAGGTTTATATTTTTGAAGATACGAGTTCCAAAAAACCCACCACGGAAGAAAAGAAATGATAAAAAAAGAACGCTATGCTAAAGTGTTGGAATATTTCCAAACGCATATGCCAGTGGCAGAGACGGAATTAACTTATCAAAATCCATTTGAATTATTAGTAGCCGTTATATTATCGGCACAGTGTACCGATAAGCGCGTAAACTTAACGACACCCAGTATTTTTGAAAAATATCCAACGCCAGAAACAATGGCGAAAGCAAATTTTGAAGATTTATTCCCGTTCATAAAAAGTATTTCTTATCCTAATAATAAAACCAAGCATTTAATTGGGATGAGTCAATTATTAATGAGTGATTTTGATGGGGAAGTGCCTATGACCATTGCGGAATTGATAAGGCTACCAGGTGTTGGGCGAAAGACAGCCAATGTAATTACGAGTGTATGGGACAATCAACCCAATATGGCGGTGGATACACATGTAAACAGAGTAAGTAAAAGATTAGGGCTGGTTCCAATGACCGCAACTACTCCATTGGCAGTAGAAAAAAGTTTAATTAAAAACATTCCAACAGCATTAGTGCATACTGCTCATCATTGGTTGATACTCCATGGCCGTTATACCTGTATGGCAAGAAGCCCTAAATGCAAAGCTTGTGGTTTGCAAGCATTCTGTAAATACTATGAAAAAGCATCAAAATAAAAAGGGCTCCGAATGGGAGCCCTTTTTATTTTATCATTGAAGCCTTAGCTTCTATAAGTATTGATTGATTGCATCTGTCAATTCTTGTTTTGTAATAGGGATACCCATCATTTTGTTGTATCCTTTCGCATCTACAAAATATTTGTCACGGATAATTTTAATTAATTGACCATTGTTGATCTCAGGAATTAATACCGTTTCAAAATTCTTTAAAATTTCACCTAAGTTACTTGGGAAAGGACGCATATACTTAATATGTGCATGACTTACCAATTTACCATCTGCTTGCAAATCCATTAAAGTACTTTTAATAGTACCATAAGTAGAACCCCATCCTAATACCAATACTTTTCCTTTTTCAGGACCACTGTCAAGGGTTTGTTTAGGAATATAGTCTGCGATTTTATCTACTTTAGCTTCTCTCATTTTAATCATGAACTGGTGGTTCTCTGCTTCGTAGTTTACGTTTCCAGTTTCATGTTGTTTTTCTAAACCACCAATGCGGTGTTCTAAACCAGGGGTACCTGGAACTGCCCAAGGGCGGGCTAATTTTTCGTTACGCGTGTAAGGCTTGTACTTTAATTCACCTTCGTCCAATTTCGTTTTAAAAGTGACTTCGATTTCTGGAAGGTCTGCTGCTTTTGGAAATTTCCAAGGCTCAGCACCATTCGCAATATATCCATCACTTAATAAAATCACGGGTGTCATATGTTGTAAAGCAATACGCACTGCTTCGAAAGCCATCTCAAAACAATCACTAGGCGTTGAGGTCGCTAAAATAGGAATTGGCGCCTCTCCATTACGGCCATAATAGGCTTGTAACAAATCGCTTTGCTCTGTTTTCGTAGGTAAACCCGTTGAAGGTCCACCTCTTTGAATATTGATAATCAATAATGGTAATTCTAACATCATCGCTAATCCCATTGCTTCTGTTTTCAAAGCCATACCTGGACCAGAAGTAGTCGTTAAACCAATTTGTCCACCATAACTTGCGCCAATGGCAGCAGCAATACCTGCAATTTCATCTTCTGCTTGAAATGTTCTTACCCCAAAGTTTTTATACTTACTTAATTCGTGTAAAATGTCTGTAGCTGGTGTAATAGGGTATGAGCCTAAGAATAAGGGAAGCTTGGATTTTTGAGAAGCAGCAATTAATCCCATGGACAATGCTTGGTTCCCCATAATACTACGGTAGGTACCAGGATCCATTTTAGACTTCTCAACTTTGAATCTTGCTGCATTAAATAGCTCGGCAGTTTCTCCATAATAGTATCCTGCTTTTAAAACGGCAATATTACTGTTTAAGATAGATTCTTTCTTGCCAAATTTCTCTTTCAAGAAATTAATAGTCGTATCCAAGTCTCTATTGTAAAGCCAATAGATAACACCTAGTACAAACATGTTTTTTGCGCGGTCTCTTTCTTTATTTCCTAATTCAGTGAACTCTTTTAAAGCTTCACGCGTTAATTTAGTAACATCAATTTTTGTTAATTCATATCCATCCAAACTGTCATCCTCTAATGGATTAACACCTTCTTCATAATTTGCAAGACGTAAATTTTTTACATCGAAACCATCGGTATTGGCGATAATTTTCCCCCCTTTCTTTAATCCTTTTAAATTCACTTTCAAGGCAGCTGCATTCATAGCAACCAATACATCACATGCATCACCAGGCGTGTATACTTTATCTGAACTAAAGTGAACCTGAAATCCACTTACTCCAGGCAAGGTTCCGATAGGTGCTCTAATCTCTGCTGGAAAATCCGGGAAAGTGGCAAGATCAATTCCTAAAATAGCGGTATTGTTTGTGAACTGTTGCCCTGTCAATTGCATTCCATCTCCACTATCACCTGCAAACTTGATCACTACATCTTTTAAAATAACTTCATTCTGCATATAGCTGTAATTTGAGCACAAAGGTACATACCCAAGGGTCTAAATGCTTATTTTTTTTGTCTTTTTTCTATTTTCTTGTATAACTTTGTATCAATATTAATAATAATATGATTATCGCACCGTTTTTCTACATTTTTTCCCTCATTTTCCTGCCGCTGAGCAAACCTAAAACGAAGGCCCCAAAGGTGGTACCGCAGGCAATTGTAACGCAGGTAATTGTCCCTGTGAAGCCGGTGAATCCAAATACTAAATATATCTATCTCACTTTTGACGATGGCCCGTTATTTGGCACTTCAAACTGTATTGATATTTGCTTGCAAGAAAAGGTACAAGCATCTTTTTTTCAAGTGGGAATGCATATGGCAAGATCCAAATTTGGGAAAGATTTGTATAATAGAATTTTACAACACCCCGATGTTTTTGAAATCTTAAATCATAGTTATACGCATGCAAACGGGAAGTATTTGAATTTTTATCAACATCCAGATGCGGCATTACTTGATTTTATTAAAGCACACAATTCACTTAAGCTTACCAATAATTTAGTTCGCCTACCTGGAAACAATGCTTGGAATACTTTGAACCATAAAAGAACAAGTGCGCTGGTTAAACCAGTGGTTTTAAAATTAGACAGTGCTGGATATAACGTGATGGGTTGGGATATAGAGTGGGACTTTAATAAACAGGGTAAACCTTTGGAGTCGGGAGAGAAGATGGCTAGAATAATTGATTCAAGTATTGCGCGCAATCGTACCTTGACTAAAAATCACATGGTTATTTTAATGCATGATCAAATGTATAGAACCGCTTCGGATTCAACGAAACTAGCTACCATGATAGGGTTGTTAAAGAAAAACCCCAATTATGAATTCCGAAAAATAAGCCAGTATCCAGGCTTGAAAAACAGCGGACATTAACATATCCTTTACAGGGCCTTTTACCTTATATTAATATTTATTTCGTACTTTCATATTACAAAAAACTAATATTATGGGCGCATTTAGAACCAGTAATCCAACACTGACAGAGAAAATCTTTGACAAAAGTTTGCATCAAAACTCAACAGCTTTTGGCGTGATGAGTATTCGGGGAACCATGAACAAGTTTGGTTTTTTATTATTAATGGTAATGGCATCCGCCATGTACACATGGAACTTGGTGACACCCGAAACGATGAGTACCGCAAATACGATTATGATAACGGGAGCGATTGGCGGTTTTGTATTAGCATTAGTAATGATTTTTAAACCTACTTGGTCTCCATACATAGCACCTGCTTATGCTATTTTAGAAGGATTATTTATTGGTGGTGTTAGTGCATTTTTCAATGAAATGTTTAAAGATTCCTATCCTAATATTATTTTGCATGCAGTTGGTTTAACCATGGGTGTGGCGCTTTCTATGTTCTTGTTGTATAATTTTAGAATCATTAATGTGACCAATCGCCTAAGGTCCATTATTATGTCCGCCACAATGGGCATTGCCTTGTTTTATTTAATTGTATGGATATTAAGTTTATTTGGTGTTGAAATGGGTTTTGGCCCAAATGACGGAAGCTTATTAAGCATTGGTATTAGTCTATTTATTGTAGGCATCGCTGCTTTCAATTTGCTTTTGGACTTTGATTCTATCGAAAAAGCTGCAGAAATGGGTGCGCCTAAATATATGGAGTGGTATGGCGCATTTGGCTTGTTAGTGACCTTGATTTGGTTGTATTTAGAGATTCTAAAATTATTAAGTAAGCTAAATTCTAGAGATTAAGCTGAATCAAAATTATAGTTTACAAAGTCCCGGAAAATTTCGGGACTTTTTTTGTTGATATTTATGGTAAATTTGAGTACTTAAAGCAATCTAATGCAATTTCAGCCTGGTCATTTAGACAATCAACAACTCATTCATTTATATCGTTCTTTGTTATTACCAAGAATGATTGAAGAGAAGATGTTGATTTTATTGCGTCAAGGTAAAATTAGCAAATGGTTTAGTGGCATTGGACAGGAAGCTATTTCGGTAGGCGCTACATTGGCAATGGATCAAGATGAATGGATTATGCCATTGCATAGAAACTTAGGCGTATTCACTTCCAGAAATATGCCCTTAACGGAATTGTTTAAACAGTGGCAGGGTGATATTACTGGATACAGTAAGGCAAGGGAACGTAGTTTTCATTTTGGATCCAAAGCCCATTATGTATGTGGAATGATTTCCCATTTAGGCCCTCAGTTGGCCATAGCAGATGGGGTTGCGCTGGCCTATCAACAAAGAGGTCAACAAAAAGTTTCGCTTGCGTTTACAGGAGATGGTGGAACCAGCGAAGGTGATTTTCATGAAGCCTTAAACGTTGCAGCGGTATGGGGTTTGCCAGTTATTTTTATTATAGAAAATAATGGATACGGCTTAAGTACACCCACCAATGAACAATATAAATGTGAACATTTAGTTGATCGTGCAAAAGGATATGGGATGGAAGGAGTGCGCATTGACGGTAATAATATTTTAGAAGTGTACAATACCATTAAAGGCGTAAGAAAATATTGCATCGAAAATCAAAAGCCTTATTTAATTGAATGTGATACTTTTAGAATGCGGGGTCACGAGGAAGCGAGTGGCGTAAAATATGTGCCTAAAAATTTATTTGATTTATGGGGAGAACGTGATCCAATAAAAAATTACGAAGAATACTTAATTGAAAAATCAATTATTACCAAAGAAGAAGTGATGGCAATACGCGCTTCAATTAAAGAAGCAATTGACGCGGACTTGCATCAAGTGATGGAGACCACTCCATTTTCACCAACGGTAGCGCAGGAAATAAATGATGTGTTTGCGCCTTACACTTCAGATGATATTCCAACACTTGATTCACTGCAGGCGCCTGCTATTCAACATAAAAGGTTTATTGAATCTATTAGTGACGCATTACGAGCTGCTATGCAGCGTTATCCGGAAATGATTATAATGGGTCAGGATATAGCAGAATATGGTGGTGCATTTAAAATGACAGAAGGTTTTGTAAATGAATTTGGTAAACAAAGAATACGCAATACACCTATTTGTGAAAGTGCTATTGTAGGTGCAGCCCTGGGTTTAAGTTTGGAAGGAATAAAGTCGGTGATGGAAATGCAGTTTGCGGATTTTGTAACGGTTGGATTTAATCAGATTGTAAATAATTTAGCGAAGGTTCATTATAGATGGGGTCAAAATGCGGATGTGGTGATAAGAATGCCTACAGGTGGGGGCGTGGGCGCAGGTCCTTTTCATTCACAGTCTAATGAAGCATGGTTTACACATGTGCCGGGTTTAAAAGTAGTGTACCCATCTAATCCTGCAGATGCGAAAGGATTAATGATTGCTGCCTTGGCCGATCCCAATCCGGTTTTATATTTTGAACATAAAGCCATGTATCGAAGTGTAGAAGGCGATGTGCCAGATGCGTACTATCAAGTGCCTATTGGGAAAGCAAATTTTGTAAGCAAGGGAACGGAAGTTACTATTATTACCTATGGCATGGGCGTACATTGGGCCAAAAAATATCAGACTGAAAATACCGAACTGTCTTTAACCCTATTAGATTTAAGAAGCTTAGCACCATTGGATTACGAAGCCATTGCGGAAGCGGTTGCAACTACAGGCAAGGTGTTAATTTTGCATGAGGATAATTTAACTGGGGGAATTGGTGGCGAATTAAGTGCATGGATTGCAGAGCATTGCTTTACGCAATTGGATGCGCCAATCATGCGTTGTGCTTCGCTAGATACACCTATTCCTTTTAATATTATTTTAGAGAAACAATATTTAGCAAATAGCAGATTGCATGAGACCATGCAAAAACTACTTGCGTTTTAATTAATTAGGGTTGTTTAATCTATACACACGTAAGAAATTACCACCTAATACTTTTGCAATGTCTTCATCCTTATAGCCACGCTTTATTAATGCATTGGTGAATTCAGGATAATCTAATACCGTTTTTAATTGCAAAGGGGCAGAATCAATGCCGTCAAAGTCAGATCCAAGCCCAATATGGTCGATGCCAATTAATTTAACAATATGATCAAAGTGTTGCATTAATATTTCTAGGTCTGGTTTAATCGCATCTGATTCAGCTTTGTATTTATTAGCAATTTGAGTCATTGCATATTCCCCCTGCATGCCGCTTGCGATTAATGCTTTTATTTCTGGCTTATGCTTTTCTCTAAATTCATTATTTTTTCTACTAAAATCACTATCTACAAATCCAGAAAAGAAATTTAAATTAATGACCCCGCCATTTTTACCTACGGCTTTGATTTGATCGTCCTTTAAATTTCTAGAAACAGGACAAATCGCATAGGCATTACTATGAGATGCAATCACAGGCTTCGTAGTTGTTTTAATGGCATCCCAAAAGGTAGTTTCCCCCACATGTGAAATGTCTACAATAATACCCAACTTGTTCATGCGTGCAATTACTTCTTTTCCAAAAGTGGATAGTCCTTTTTTGCCAGTATATTTTGGATCTTTTTCGTCAGAATGCGAACTGGCCCAACTTGGAGAGTTGTTCCAAGTAAGCGTCATATATCTAACCCCTCTATTATAAAAAATATCTAGTTTATTAATATCATCTTCAATCATATGTCCACCTTCTACACCATATTGTGCTATGAATTTTCCTTCTTTTAAAGCTTGCTCAATTTGCTTCCAGTTTTTTGCAACGACCATCTTGTCGGGATTTCTTGCAGCCACTGCATCTAGCGTATCCATTTCTCTCATCGCCCAAGCATAAGGGTTCTTTTTATTTCCATCACACCAAATAGAAAACAATTGGTAATCTACACCTCCTTCTTTAAACCTTTTTAAATCAGAATGATTGATTCCTGTTAAGTCCTGATCCAAGCTTACCTTTTTCTCAATACAGGCAGTCACGGCGTCATTATGCGTATCCACTAAAATGGATTTAAAATGAATGCCTTGTCCTTGTGCACCAATAGAAAAGGCAAGGAAAAGCGGTACTAAGTATTTCATGTGATGGGAATGTTTTAATTGACAACTAAAATAGCTATTTTTGCGCAGAGAAAAAAGACTATGTTAGATAAATTAGAAGCCATAAAAGCCAGATTTGACCAAGTAGGGGTGGCTTTGACCAATCCTGAAATCATTAATAACCAAACCGAGTTTGGTAAAATGAGTAAGGAATACCGTTCCTTGGAAAAAATTGTACAGCCCTATTTAAGATATGTAAAGGTGTTGGATGAGCATAAATTTGCAAAAGAGTCTTTAAATGGAGACGATTCAGATATGCGTGAATTGGCTAAAATGGAAATGCCTGCTTTAGAAGCTGAGAAAGAAGCTTTAGAAAAAGAATTGACTAAATTATTAATTCCTAAAGATCCACAGGATGATAAAAATGCCATCATAGAATTACGCGCCGGAACGGGCGGTGATGAGGCCAGTTTATTTGTGGGTGATTTATTAGGCATGTATACAAGATATTGTCAGAAAAAAGGATGGAAAGTAACTTTGGTTGGAGAAAGTGAAGGATCGGTGGGTGGGTATAAGGAAGTAATATTAGAAGTTACTGGAGAGGACGTATATGGTACCATGAAATTTGAAAGTGGAGTACATCGTGTACAACGCGTACCCAGCACAGAAACGCAAGGACGAGTGCATACATCAGCCGCTACCGTTGCGGTCATGCCAGAAGCGGAGGAAGTAGATTTTGTATTAAATCCAGCCGATGTGAAAATGGAAACATCTCGAAGTGGTGGTGCGGGTGGCCAGAACGTAAACAAAGTAGAGACCAAAGTAATGTTAACACATATTCCAACGGGCACGGTGATTATTTGTCAAACAGAGCGTTCTCAGTTGGGTAACCGTGAAAAAGCAATGGGCATGATGCGTACAAAGTTATTTGAAGAGCAAGTACGTAAACAAGAAGACGAAATTTCTAGACACCGTAAAACATTGGTGAGTACCGGTGATAGAAGTGCCAAAATAAGAACCTATAACTGGCCACAGGGTAGAGTTACAGACCACCGTGTAAATGTTACCTCGTATAATTTGGATGCCGTTGTGAATGGAGAAATTGAAGAATTTATTGAAGCATTACAAATGGCAGAGAACGCGGAAAAAATGTTGGTACAAAATTAATTTCAATTATTTCGCTAAGCTTTGTTCCCATTGCCATGCAGTATGCATCATTTCTTCTAATCCGTATTTGCATTTCCAACCTAATTGTTTCACCGCTTTATCATTATTTGCATAAATAGCAACAATGTCGCCCGCTCTTCTTGGGCCTACTTCATAATTTAATTTCACGCCACTTATTTTTTCAAATGCATGAATAGCTTCTAGTACTGTAATGCCATTCCCGGTTCCAAGGTTAAATACTTCGCAAGCATTTTCTGCATTTTGTTTGATCGAAAATTGCAACGCCAAAGTATGTGCATGTGCAATATCACAAACATGTATATAGTCTCTAATACAGCTACCGTCTCGCGTATCGTAATCTGCGCCATGCACTTGCATGGTAGGTAATTTGCCAATAGCGGTTTGCGTAATCGCAGGCACTAAATTTTGAGGACGTCCAATAGGTAATTCTCCAATGGCTATAGAGGGATGTGCGCCTACCGGGTTAAAATATCTTAAAAGGATGGTAGATAATGGATAACTGAACGCAGTGTCTCTAACAATGGTTTCTCCCATTTGCTTTGTAGCGCCATAAGGAGAGGCGGCAGTCTGTAAAGGGGTATCTTCTGTTACAGGTATTATATTAGGATTGCCATACACTGTGCAGGAAGAGGAGAAAATAAAATGCTTTGCATTGTATTTCGCCGACATATTTAATAGGTGTACTAAAGAAAATAAATTGTTTTCGTAATAGTCCAATGGTTTTTCTACCGATTCTCCCACGGCCTTATAAGCAGCAAAATGAATAATGCCAATAATACTTGGGTTTTCAATAAAAATAGCCTCGGTTGCTTTTTTATCTGTTAAGTCTACCTGGTAGTTTTTAATTTTTTTGCCCGTAATTTTTTCAATGCCCAATAAGGAATTGTCAGAGGCTCTTGATAAGTTATCGGCAGAAATCACATCAAAACCATGTTCAATCAAATCCACAATGGTATGCGCCCCAATATATCCACAACCACCGGTAACTAATATTGTCTGCATTCGATAAATTTAGAATACAAAGAAACGAAAAAACAACAATAAATGGAATTAAGCTTTAGATGCTAAAGTAAATCCTATGGTAGTACCAACATTTAAAGTACTTCGAACATGTAAGGTCTCGTTATGTGCTTCAATAATATGCTTGCAAATGGCTAATCCAAGTCCGGTACCACCAATTTCTCTACTTCTAGCATCGTCGGTGCGGTAAAACCTTTCAAATAAGCGAGGGATATGCTCTTCGGCAATACCAATGCCGTCGTCACTCACTTCAATTAATATTTTATCATCCTCTATTTTGTAAACACTCGCAATAATTTGGCCATCAATTTTTCCATATTTAGAAGCGTTGGAAAAAATGTTTACCAATACCTGGTAAATTTTATTTCTATCCGCAAAAACAGATACTGGAGATTCGCTTCCTTTTTTAAATTGAAATTGAATATTTCTCTTTAACCATTTCACACTTAAATTATGTACTACTTCATTAATGAGGTCTTGAATAATAAAAGATGTTTTAAGAATGGGTTCTTTATTAATCTCCAAATTGGTAATAATATCCACGTCATTTAATAATCCTACTAGCCTTTGCACATTGGCTTGTGCTTGATTAATAAATTTGTTACCAATTTCTGGCTGCTCCATAGCACCATCGGCAATGAGTTCCAAGTACCCTTGAATAGCAAAAATGGGTGTCTTTATTTCATGGGATAAATTCTGTAAAAATTCTTTTCTAAATGCTTCATTAGATTGAAGTTGCTGTATTTGTAGATTCTGTTGTGTTGCCCATTCCTCCACGTCTTCTCTTACATCATCCATTCCTTTTTGAGGTAGTATATATTTTTGATACGCTTCCTCCCTTTTTGTTGCCTTAGTGGAAGAAATAAGTTTGTAAATAAGTTTAATCTTTCTGTAAATAAAATATTCAAGTATTTGAAATACGATGAAGTAAATGACTACAAAACAGGCTAAAAAGTATGCAATTAATAATTTTAGGTCAGCAAATAAAACAAAAACACTTATTCCTATAATACTTGACAATAGCAAAGCAGTGAGTGCGGCTAGTTGCTTGGGGGATAAATTTTTTTCTTTAAACATATACTTGTTAAGTCCTATGGACCTTACGAAGTTAGCTTTTTCTTACTAATAAAAAGTTGTCTAGTAACTGAATTTGTATCCAACACCCTTCACTGTGGTAATACAGTCGATACCTAATTTTGCCCTTATTTTTCGGATGTGAACATCAATGGTTCTGTCTCCTACAATTACATCGTTGCCCCATACCTGAGAAAGAATTTCATTTCTTAAAAATACACGTCCAGGCTGCTCTGCCAATAAAAATAAAAGTTCAAATTCCTTTTTAGCTAGGTTGTATACCTCGCCTTTTAAAGTTGTTTTATATTGAACCGGATCAATGTTAAGATCTCTGATTTGGATAATTTTGTTATCGTTCGAAGAAGGAAGAATACGTCTAAACAAGGCGGTAATTCTGCTTAATAAAACTTTTGGACTAATTGGCTTGTTAATGAAATCATCACCTCCTAATTCTAATCCTTTGATATGAGATGCTTCGTCGTTGAGTGCAGTTAATAATACAATAAGGGTTTTGTCAAATTGTTTATTGCTTCTTAAAAATTCACATACCTCAAAACCATTTCGCTTGGGCATCATAATATCCAAAATGATACAGTCTGGAGTATGTTGTTGTGCTTTTTCAATGGCTTCACTTCCATCCTTTGCAGTTATCACTTCAAAGCCGGCTTTTATTAAATGGAAACTGATGATTTCAATGATATCAGGCTCGTCGTCTGCAATTAATATTTTGATAGGGTTGGTTTCCATAGGTATTATATCACCAAAAGTAAGTCTTAATAGGGATATCTAAAGAGCGCCCCAAGGTTATCAAATTGTTAACTAAAATTATTGTTCCTCAAGTATATGCAATATATAAGGATTCGCCTTTTTTTCTCTTCCCCAAGTTGTTTCCGGACCATGTCCTGCATAAATTGTCATTGTATCGGGGAGGGGTAAAATTTGTGTTTTAATACTTTTGATTAAATCCAATGGATTACATCCAGGCAAATCGGTTCGTCCTACGCCGTCTTTAAATATTAAGTCACCCCCAATCATAAAATCCTGCCCTGCGTTATAAAAACAAACACTGCCTGGGGAGTGACCTGGTGTAAGTAAAACTTTGAATTGATCCTTATCAAAGTCAATGATATCATCCTGTTCAATATATTCAACAGAACCTGTATAAGGTTCACAAGGAACACCCCATCTTGCCCCACCTTCTGGTAAACGGTCAATAACAGGTTGTTCGTTTTTATGAAAATGTGCAGCGAGTCCATATTTTTCACTCACAAAATTATTTCCAAAGACATGATCTAAATGACAATGCGTATTGAGTAATAAAGTGGGGTTTAAATTATTTTCCGAAATAAAATTAGCCAAGGCTTCTTGTTCATTTCTTAAATAACAACCTGGGTCAACAATAATTGCGTTCTTTTGCGCATTGTATAAAACATAGGTGTTTTCTTGAAAGGCATTAAAACAAAAAGATTGTATTGTTAACATGAAATGAAGCGCTTTAGTAAATGATTTAAATGTTTATTTATGCGAAGACAACTGTTGACATATATTTTTTACTATACTAGGCCCTTCATAAATAAAGCCGGTCCAAATTTGAACAAGACTAGCGCCCTTATCCATTTTGGATTGCGCGTCTGTGCCTTTGAAAATTCCTCCACTCGCAATAATGGGTAGTCTGTTACCTATTCCTTTATGCAAATAAGAAAGTACTTGGTTTGATTTTTCTAATAAAGGCGCACCACTTAATCCACCTGCCCCAATCATATTTGCCTTCTCGGTGTTGACAGCATTTAATACGCTACGATCTATTGTGGTGTTGCTTGAAACGAGTCCATCTATTTTTACCTCCTGCGTTAAGGCAATAATATCATCCAAGGCAGCTGTTTCTAAATCGGGTGCAATTTTTAATAAGATGGGCTTATTATTTTTATTTAAGTTTTGTAATTCACTAAATATTTTTCTAAGAGATTCCTTTTCTTGTAATTCACGAAGACCGGGGGTGTTGGGAGAACTTACATTCACCACAAAATAATCTACTACTTGTTCCAGCCCTTTAAAATTGGTACAGTAATCTTTCCAAGCATCGCTATTTTCAGTGACTTTATTCTTCCCAATATTTCCGCCTATAATTAAGGTTGAATTTGTCTTTTCTTTTCTATTGGCTAATCTCTTCGCAATCGCATCCACTCCGTCATTGTTAAATCCCATTCTATTAATCAAGGCTTTTTGACTGGGTAATCTAAATAACCTAGGTGCTGGATTTCCTGCCTGTGCTTTTGGGGTGACGGTACCAATTTCAATAAATCCAAAACCTAATAATTCTAACACGTCTAAATGTTCGGCATTTTTATCAAAACCAGCGCCTAATCCAACAGGGTTTGAGAACTGTAATCCAAAAACTGAGGTAGACAAATCAGTCTCCTTGTATTGAAAACTCCCTGCAAGCAATTGTTTCCCAAACGGCAAGGCTGCAGCTAGGTGCAGGCCTTTCATGGAAATCGTATGCGCGGTTTCGGGAGGGAGTACAAAAAGGGTGTTTCTAATAATTGGGTACAACATGCCACAAAATTACGATGAAATATTTAGTTGCATAAACAACTGTTTATAAAAATGACTACATTTAGGGTGAAATTGAGTGTAGATCCAATAAATCCAATTGTATGCAAGAAGCTTATATAGTAGCAGGCTTTAGAACTGCCGTGACAAAGAGTAAAAAAGGGGGCTTTCGTTTTATGCGCTCGGACGAGTTAGCGATACAGCTAATTCAAGGGTTAATGAAAAGTTTACCGGCCTTGGATCCAAAATTAGTGGACGATGTAATTGTAGGAAATGCAGTGCCCGAAGCAGAACAAGGTTTACAATTTGGTAGAATGATTTCAGCAAAAGCATTGGGTATTGAAGTGCCTGGCATTACCATTAATAGATATTGTGCAAGTGGTTTAGAAAGCATTGCCATGGCCACTGCAAAAATTAGAACAGGTATGGCAGACTGTATTATTGCTGGTGGAACAGAGTCCATGAGTTTAGTACCTACTGCTGGTTGGAAAACAGTGCCTGCATATTCTATAGCGGTGGAAGCACCCGATTTTTATTTATCTATGGGCTTAACGGCGGAAGCGGTTGCCAATGAATATAAAATAAGTAGAGAAGACCAGGATGCATTTGCATTGGCTTCGCATCAAAAAGCAAAAGCGGCTATTGACAACGGTCATTTTAAGAAAGGTATT
>CAIOYQ010000225.1 GCA_903862505.1 uncultured Bacteroidota bacterium | reverse complement strand
TTTTCTACCAATAAATTCCCCCACTTCAATTTCTCCGAATTTTTCTACATATTCAAACACCGATTCTTCAACAAATTTTACACTACCTTTTAATTCATAACCAGAGGAATTAAACTGCGCAAAAGAGAATGTTGCACATACTAAAAATGCAACTGCGAATATTAGCTTTTTCATATAAATTAATTTGGATCAAATATATTAATTATTTTATATCAAAAGAAAAAATAATGTAAAAAATAATACTGTATGCAATTGCTGCTACTCCGCACAGTCTACGATAGTGCCATAGTCTACCAATAGCTCCTCACCTGCAGCAATATCTCTGGTGGCTTCAAAATATTCCCCCTCATTAATGGAAATTACATTGGGGGTGTCAGAATGATTTAAATAAACAACTAAATCCACCAACTTAAATCCGTAATCGGGTACATAATAATGATCCTCATCAAATAAACAATGATTCTCCACTAAATCTCTTGAATGCTTTGGCAATGCCTCCACTTCGGCAATGGTTAACTTAATCCATTCCCCTACTCCTTGCGAAAATAAATCGCGCGTACCTTTTGGAATGTCTCTAATGGCAAAAACACCAATACCATGCAATGGAGATGGCTTTATCATCACATAAGTATCTTGATGCAAGTCTTTTAAGAGGGCTTCCTTTGTCATGAATAACTTAGCAGCGTTAGGAATGAGTTAATTGATGAATGCATTGTTTTAATGCTATTTCCCATTCAGGGATGTGTAGACCTAAATCTTTTTCTATTTTATCGGTATCCAATACTGAATAGCTTGGACGTTTTGCAAGCGTTGGAAACTGATCCGATGTGATGGCTGTTAAATTACATTCTAGCCCCGCTAGTTCTTTTATTTTCTCTGCAAATTTAAACCAGGTGGTTTCCCCTGCATTGGCATAATGATAAATGCCTTTAATGACTGTACCTGCATTTAATGCGATTAAAATTTGAATGGTAGCCAATGCCAAGTCTTTAGCATAAGTGGGTCTTCCTCTTTGATCCCCTACTATATTTAATGCGTCTTTGTCTTTCATTAAACGCATCATTGTTTTTACGAAATTATTTCCATGGCTACTAAATACCCAAGAAGTTCTGATGATAATGGTGTTATTATTCGCAGCTATCGCCATCTGTTCCCCATCGGCTTTGGTTTGACCGTAATAATTAACTGGCTCTATTTTTGTATCTGTTAAATATGGACGCTCTGCATTTCCATTAAAAACATAATCGGTAGAAAAACTAATGAATGGGATATTTCTTTTCTTTGCAATACCTGCTAACGCGGCTACTGCTTCTGCATTAATAGTGTGTGCTAGTTCTTTTTCTGATTCTGCTTTATCTACTGCAGTATAAGCAGCGGTATTAATTATGGCTGAGGGCGTAAACAATTGAATAATACCTTCTAATTCATCGGGATTAGATAAATCCATGGCATTTCTATCCACAAATACAAATTCAAACTGAGGATATGAAGTAGCCGCTTGTGAGAGCTCCCATCCCAACTGTCCATTTGATCCAGTAACTAAAATCTTATGAATAACCATTTTGTATTTTTAGTATTTATAGCGGTTGGCTTTATTTAGAAGTAAATTCTTTAGGCAATTTTGTCCACTCGCTTGGTGGCAATGCTTTAAAGTAATCGTATGTTTTTTGTAAGCCTTCGGCTCTATCTACTTTTGGCTCCCATCCTAAAATATTTCTTGCCTTCGTAATATCTGGTTGTCTTTGCTTAGGATCATCCACTGGTAAATCCTTGTAAACAATCTTAACACTTGACCCCGTCAACTTCAACACTTCTTCTGCAAAATCTTTTAAGCTAATTTCATTCGGATTGCCAATATTCACAGGACCTGAATAGTCACTTAATAATAATCGGTAAATACCTTCTACTAAATCATCCACATAGCAGAAACTTCTGGTTTGTGAACCATCACCAAATACGGTCATATCCTCGCCTCTTAATGCTTGGCCAATAAATGCAGGCAAGGCACGTCCGTCGTTCAGACGCATTCTTGGACCATAGGTATTAAAGATGCGGATGATTCTTGTTTCAACATGATGAAAAGTATGGTATGCCATGGTAATGGATTCCATATAACGTTTTGCTTCATCATACACTCCTCTTGGACCCACTGGATTTACATTGCCCCAGTACTCCTCCGTTTGTGGATGGACTAATGGATCTCCGTATACTTCACTGGTACTTGCTACGAGTATTCTTGCATTTTTTGCTTTGGCTAGGCCCAAACAATTATGTGTTCCCATCGCACCTACTTTCAAAGTCTGGATTGGGATTTTTAAATAGTCGATAGGGCTAGCTGGAGATGCAAAATGTAAAATATAATCCAAGTCACCTGTGATATCTATAAACGTTGTGATATCATGATGGATGAATTCAAAATTGGGATTCGATCTTAGGTGTTCAATATTCATCAAGTCGCCCGTAATCAAATTATCCATGGCAATTACATAGTAACCCTCCTTTATAAAGCGATCACATAAATGCGATCCTAAAAATCCGGCGGCTCCTGTAATTAATATTCTTTTTTGACTCATGTGGTTACTTGTTTAGCGCTATTTATTTGCGGCTTCGTTTTTTCTTTTAAGCATCTGCTCTTCCAATACTTTCATAGTGATACCCCAACTCTTTCATCTTAGCTACATCAAATAAGTTACGGCCGTCAAATACAATTTTATTTATGATTGCTGTTTCCATTAATTCAAAATCGGGTGTTCTAAATTCACTCCACTCAGTAGCAATAATTAAAGCTTCCGCTCCTTCCAATGCAGCATATTGATTCTCGGCATAGTTGATTTTATCTCCTATTAGTCCTTTTACATTTGTGATAGCTTCTGGATCATACGCTGTTACCGTTGCACCTGCACTTGTTAATGCATCAATAATACTTAATGCGGGCGCTTCCCTAATATCATCGGTATTTGGTTTAAAAGCCAATCCCCACAGAGCAAAATGCTTTCCTTGTATATTATTATTATAGTATGTCTTTATCTTTTCTACTAAATGTAATTTTTGATGGGCGTTTACTTTTTCTACTGCTTTTAAAATCTCAAAATCATATTTCACTTCACTAGCAGACTGTACTAAGGCTTGCACATCTTTTGGAAAACAACTTCCACCGTATCCAATGCCAGGGAATAAAAAACGCTTACCTATTCTGTCATCCGATCCAATGCCTCTTCGCACCATATCCACGTCTGCTCCCATGCGCTCACACAATTGTGCAATCTCATTCATGAAAGATATTTTTGTAGCAAGAAAACTATTGGCTGCGTACTTTGTTAATTCCGAACTACGCTCATCCATAAAAATCACAGGATTACCCTGTCTTACAAAAGGTGCGTATAAATCACTCATTAATTTCTTTGCTCTATCAGATCTTGTTCCAACCACAACTCTGTCTGGCTTCATAAAATCATCCACCGCCACACCCTCTCTTAAAAACTCGGGGTTGCTTACCACATCATATTCTCCGCTATAGTTTTTTGCAATTGCTGCACTTACTTTATCTGCAGTACCCACAGGTACCGTACTCTTATTTACAATTACTTTATAGCTCTTTAATATTTTTCCTAAATGTTCCGCTACGCCCAACACATATTTTAAATACGCACTTCCATCCGCGCCCGGAGGAGTGGGCAATGCTAAAAATATAATCTCTGCGTCCTCAATGGCTTCTTCTAACCCTGTGGTAAAATTTAAACGACGCTCTTTAATATTTCTTAAAAATATTTTTTCTAAACCTGGTTC
>CAIOYQ010000224.1 GCA_903862505.1 uncultured Bacteroidota bacterium | reverse complement strand
GAGGAAGTGAAAATTGATGTAAAAAAACTGAGTAATACTACGTTTTTATATTGGAAAGCACCGAAAACTGGAAATGCAAAAGGGTATTATATTTTAATGAGGGAAACGACCAGCCCCGTTTGGCAAAAGAAAATGTATACCGAGGCATTAGAAATTAGATTGCCGTATAGCAAGGACAACTATTTTTTCGCAGTGCAGAGTGTTAATGAATTTGGGAATGAAAGCCTGCCAGTGATTCCAGCAGTGGGAAGGTAGTTTTAGTTGTTGGGGGCTGGTAAATGGCGATATTTAACGGACAAAGGCCTATAAATTAGTCTTTTGGTGATTTTTAATATGTTTTTTGATTTTTTCAAAAAATTACTATCTTTATAATCAACTATGAAAAACGCAAGAAACCTATTAATAGCCATCCCATTTTTCCTTTTGTCTTGTAGCAAAGGAGGGGATTCGCCTACGCCAACTCCTCCAACACCACCAACGCCACCCACTCCAACTGAGGTTGCCCTTGCTTTTACAGTAAATGTAGATCCAGGCGCTGGAAATATTTTGGGAGTGGTAGGAACTTCACAGCCTATCATTGTTAAAGTAAGTTCTACTTTGCCTTCTAGCGGGGTAACAGTGGGTGTAACTGTTTTAAAGGATTCAGATAATACAACGGTGTTCAATAATTCAATTTCAAGTACCACTGCCGACAATACCATTACTATTGCTGGATTAACGCCAGGTGCTTTATGTACGGCAACCGTAGTGGTTACTTCTAAATCTACTGCTACCAATACAAAAGCAATTACATTCAAATTGGCTGCTAAGTAGGTACGTAATTATTATTTCTTTTCGAATATAATTTCGACTCTTCTGTTTTTAGCTCTTCCCGCTTCTGTATCATTGCTAGCAATTGGCATACTCTTACCCATACCTTTTGTTATTACATCGGATTCATTGCAACCTTCTTTCATTAAAATTTGCTTGATCGTATTAGCTCGTTCAAGTGAAAGGGTTAAGTTATTTGCATCGGTGCCAATATTGTCTGTATGACCAATTATATTCACTTTTATATCTTTTTCTTTAATAATGGCAGCAATTCTTTTAAGTTCTGGGAGGGAGGTAGATTCAAGTGAAGAGGATCCAGTTTTAAAAAAGATATTATTCATGGAAGCGCTCACTTTATTATCCAGCATATCCTGGTAGGTTATTATTTTAATATCGTTTTTTATATTTAATTGTTTTTTAAAGTTCCTCAAATCTAAACTACTTGCAATGGGGAATAAATTTTCATCGTCAATATAATAACCATATAGTTTTCCAAGGGGTAGTACTATAAAATAACTACCATCCTCGGGATCCGATTTAGCGATACCAATTGTTTTTTTAGCTTCTAGGTCCTCCCATCTTATATTGGCAACTACAGGTTGGTTTTTATTATCTAATAATTTTCCATTGATGGTAGCTACATAATCAGGTCGCAAATAGGCAGGGACTTTTGACCAAAAAATGTCATTATCATTTTTTATCATAGTATTTTTTGAGATCACTCCAATCTCTTTACTCAAAAATGCCTTTTCTCCGTCCGTTGAAATATCTAAACCCCAGTCACCATTAATGGTATTAAATTCTTTACCTAAATTGATAGGTTCACTCCAACAATCCCAACAAGAGTCATTTAGTCTAGTAGCTTTAAATAAGTCATAGTTTCCTAATCCTCCATGCCCGTCGGAAGCAAAATAAAGTGTTTTCATGTCTGGGTGTAAAAACGGCGACCTGTCCGAATAGATGGTATTAATAGAGGGTCCTAAATTAATTGGTGCTCCCCAATTGTCATCTTCGTCAATTACAGATACGTAAATATCACTTGGGTAGTTAAGATTATAATGATAATTCTCAAGTGTATTTTCAGTGTAGTAATCTAAATTGGTTGATCGGATGGAGCTAAATATAAGTGCTTTTTTGTCACTTGTTATTCTAGCATCCGCCTGCCATCTTCCACTGTTAATGGTTTCAGGCAAAGCGTTTTGTATCTCCCACTTATTATACATATTTTTTTCTGCCCTAGACAATTTGCCATCAATAAATAAGACCATCGCCGTGCCATCTGCTGAAATGGATAGGGGAGCTTGATTCGTTCCATTATTGTTAAGTTCATTAATTGCAGAAGCTGGGCCATAGCCATTGGGCCCT
>CAIOYQ010000223.1 GCA_903862505.1 uncultured Bacteroidota bacterium | reverse complement strand
CTTATCCAAGCAATTGGTTCGTGAACATGAATTACAATAAGGTGCAGGTATTGTTAAGGTCCACTAGCTCCGACTTCACTAAAGCTTCTGTCCAAGTAAATTATCCAGGTGTTGCTTTAAAGAAAACGCAACATTTTGAAAACGGACATTATATTGCCGTGGATGTTGAAATTAGTCCAAATGCAAAACCGGGTAATATTATTTTTGCAATCACATCAGAGGGTAAGACCAGTAATTTTAACTGGCCCTTACTACCTAGAAGAAAAAATAGAGGAACCCAATTTGCGCAAGGGTTAAGCTCGGCAGATTTAGTATATTTTTTAATGCCTGATCGGTTTAGTAATGGAGATCCTAGTAATGATAAATTACCTGGGTTAAAAGATCAGTCCTTAAATAGAGGTGAAATTTTCCTAAGACATGGGGGTGATTTACAAGGAGTCGCTAATCATTTGGATTATTTACAAAAATTAGGCACGACTACTTTATGGATGACACCCGTGGTAGAAAATGATATGCCAGATAGAACAGAACATGGATATGCAGTTACAAATAATTATAAAACAGAAAGTAGATTTGGTGGAGATAAAGCTTATTTAGCATTAAGTGATAGTTTACATAAAAGAGGGATGAAATTAATTCAGGATATTGTGTACAATCATTTTGGTAGATTTCATTTCTTAGTGCAAGATGCGCCAGCTAAAGATTGGGTACATCAATGGCCTACTTATACACAAACGCATTACAGAGAACAGGCGGTATTTGATCCTTATCACTCCGAAGCTGATGCAAAACGCATGATTGATGGTTGGTTCACAACAGAAATGCCAGACATTAACCATGAAAATCCAATGGTGGAACAATACTTAACTCAAAATGCCATTTGGTCGGTGGAAACATTTGGTGTGGATGCTTTTAGAGTAGACACGTATAAATATTGTAATGTGGATGTGATGAATCGCTTAAACAAAACTTTGTTAGATGAGTATCCAAAAATATTCACTTTTGGAGAGTGCTGGGTGGATGGGGTAGCCTCTCAAGCGTATTATGTAGAGAACAATTATAATCTTCCTTTTAAAAGTAATTTAAAAGCGACCTCCGATTTTAGTTTATTATTTGGTGGAATTATGCCTGCTTTAAACGAGTCCAACGGATGGTCTAATGGAGTGATTAAATTATACAATACATTGGCTTCGGATTATTTGTATAAGCAAGCCAATAATAATGTGACCTTCTTAGACAATCATGATATGACACGTATACATTCTTCGTTAGGAGAAAGCATACCCAAAACCAAAATGGCCTATGCATGGTTGTATACCTGTCGCGGTATTCCTCAATTGTATTATGGCTCCGAATTATTAATGAAAGGAATTTCCAACCCAGATGGTTGGGTAAGACTTGATTTTCCTGGGGGATGGGCTGGCGATAAAAAGAATGCATTTACAGAAACGGGTTTAACCAATGAGGAATCCGATTTTTTACATTATGTACAAACGCTTGGTACTTTTCGAACAAAATCATCTGCATTGAAAACAGGCAATATGATGCAATATATTCCTGAGGATGGTTTGTATGTATATTTTAGATATGATAATAATCAAACTGTAATGTGTGTAATGAATACCGATACAAAGGCTAGAAATGTGAATTTGTCAAAGTACGGGGAAAGAACAAATTTATTTAAAAGCGGAAAAGATATTGTTACTGGGAATATCATTGGGTCTGAATTTTCAATTCCTTCCATGAGTATGCAAGTAATTGAGTTAATTAAATAAATCATGCCCAAATACGAAGCGGAACATTTTGTAGATACGCAGCAGCCAGTATGGAATTATTCTTTAATGACAGATGCGGATATACAAAATTTTCAAAATGGGACGCATTATAGTTTATATACCCTATTTGGGAATCATCAAATTGAAGTAGTAGCAACTCATGGAACTTATTTTGCGGTTTGGGCGCCGAATGCTACTGCAGTTTTTGTTACAGGTAATTTTAATAACTGGGATAAAACGAGTCATCCCTTAAAAGTAAGACTAGATAGTTCCGGTATTTGGGAAGGGTTTATTCCCAATATATATAAAGGAGAAGTGTATAAATACCATATTCATGGGTATAAGGGCGTATTGTTAGATAAAGGAGATCCTTTTTCAAATTATTGGGAACTAAGACCACAAACGGCCTCCATCACCTGGGATACAAAATATGACTGGAAAGATGCAAAGTGGTTGGAGCAAAGAAAAGTAAGCAATAGAACCGATCAGCCTTATTCGGTTTATGAAGTGCATTTGGCAAGTTGGATGCGGCCGGATAAAAATAATGAGAACAGTTATAATTCCTACATAAAGCTGATTGAATTGTTGGTTCCTTATGTAAAAGAAATGGGCTTTACGCATGTAGAGTTTATGCCAATAATGGAACATCCTTTTGACGGTAGTTGGGGATATCAAGGAATTGGTTTTTTTGCGCCAACCGCTCGTTTTGGAAATCCACAGGAGTTTGCTGCCTTAGTGGATGCCTTTCATGCTGCTGAAATTGGAGTAATCATTGACTGGGTGCCATCTCACTTCCCATACGACAGTCATGGGTTATTTATGTTTGATGGCGCTAATACCTATGAGTATGCCGACATGAGAAAAGGATTTCATCCCGATTGGAATTCTTATATTTTTAATTATGAAAGAGGGGAGGTGAAATCATTCTTAATTAGTAGTGCCCGTTTTTGGTGCGATCAATTTCATATTGATGGACTAAGAGTGGACGCGGTAAGTTCAATGTTAAAGTTGGATTACAGCAGGGAAGAAGGACAGTGGGAGCGCAATGCATTTGGTGGGAATGGCAATATCGAAGCCATTGCATTTATTAAGGATTTAAATGAAACCCTGTATCGTGATTTCCCCGCGATACAAACTATTGCGGAGGAAGCAACGGATTGGCCTGCAGTGAGTAAACCTACTTTTATGGATGGGTTGGGTTTTGGTATGAAGTGGATGATGGGATGGATGCATGATACCTTGGACTTTTTTAAACTAGATCCAATTATGCGTTCCGGCGCCCAGGACAAGTTTACTTTTTCCATGATGTATTATTATGATGAACATTTTATGTTGCCGTTAAGTCATGACGAAGTAGTGCATGGAAAGAGTCCTATGATTTATAAAATGCCGGGGGATGAATGGCAAAAATTTGCAAATTTAAGATTGTTGTATACTTATATGTTTACACATCCGGGGGCCAAGTTACTATTTATGGGTAATGAATTTGCAGCAACAAGTGAGTGGAATTTTACAACTGAATTACAGTGGGATTTATTACAACACGAAAGTCATGCAGGAATGAAGAAATGTGTGCAGCAATTAAATTTGTTATTAAAGTCAAATCCAGCATTATACGAATTGCAATATGATACGGCTGGTTTTGAATGGATAGAAACCAATAAACGTCAGGAAGGAGTCATTGCATTTAGAAGAAATGCAAAAAATGGGGAAGAGGATGTACTCGTTGTTATGAATATGACGCCCGTTCCAAGACATGCATTTCCTATACATGTTCGTGGAAACAAAGCATGGAAGGAAATTTTCAATAGTGACAATAAATCATTTTTTGGCGTAGGGGATTTATATAATAACAATATTTCAATCATTGCTCAGGATGAGCAATCGGGCTGGGTAAAGCTTTTATTAGAGTTGCCAGCACTTTCTGCGGTCGTTTTAAAGTAGTTAGCGCTCTAAATAAAGTAGTGAATTATAATGATTTAGCTACCTATACGCACATTTTTTAATGATTTTTGCACATTTTCCAAAATCTGATGAATGTTAACATACAGGTAATGTAAAGTATTGAACTTTGTATTGTTAATCCAACCTAATAAAACATGATTACTAACAACAAAGCTATGTTGTATGAAGCCGTTTCCGAATTCATACAATTACACGCCTTCGATCATTTATTGGACCATGAATTAGCCCAACTAAAAAACTTATTAAATATTTGGGCAGAAACAAATGACGCGAATGAGTTACATGAACTTACTCAAAAGCTCACTCCGTTATTAAGTAAAGCAAACTTCTTTGTGGAAACCGTTTCACCAGCAGCTATACAGCTATGGTTTTATGCTTTGTCTTACAATAATATTCCAATAGGGAATATGATGCAGGATTTAAGTATGAACAATGAAATAGCCACCTATTAAAAAAACCCACTCAATTGAGTGGGTTTTTTTAATATTATGGAAAGGTAAAATTAGAACATACTCTTCTTCATAGCTGTTTTGCCTTCTCCAATTTTAAAGCCGTTATTGTAAACTTCAATCTTGTATTCACCTTCTGTGAATTTAGTACCTTGTTTGATGTCATAACTTATTGGCAATAGAGCGTTTTGCTCATATCGAACAGTCATTTTATTCGCAAATTTCTTTTGGCCATCTTCTCTTGTAGAAATCGTCCCTGCATCAATAACGGTATTGCCATCTGGACCAAGTATACAAATGTATAAATCTTGTGCTCCACTAGGAGTGATCTTATTTTTATCAATTTGGAAAGAAACACGAATGGTGTTGGCTCTTCTAGTATTGTTGGTTTTCTTCTCCGAACCGTCGTCTTTAATAAGCAACCCTTCAATATTAAAGGAAGAGGCATGTAAAGTAGAGGCAATATCTTGAATTCTATCTTTTTCCTGAGTAGTTGTATTCAAATTTGTATTTAATGTAGTGTTTTGGGTGGTCAAATTCTGATTCTGTACGTTTAACTCTTTATTTTCAGCTTGCGCTTTCGCTAAATCGGTCGCTAGACTTGAAATTTGATTGTTTAATTCTGCAATCATCTTTTTAGCTTCCTCAATTTCTTTTTCGGTAGCGTTCTTTTTCTTAAGAATAGAACCAATATTTGATTTTAACTTTCCAATTTCAATGGTTTTATTTTGCAAATCACTGGACATTTCCGTATTGGCAGCTGTTAATGAATCTACTTTTATAGAAGCGGCATCAAACTGCAATTGCAATACTTTTTTAGCACTATCAATTGTTGCAATTTTAGTATCACTTTCAATAGTTAACTCGGCTTTAGTGCTATTCATTGAATAGTTAAAGTAAACCCAAGAGCCAATGATGGCTACAATTAGGATGCTAATAATTATTTTATTGCTATTTCCATTAGTTTCTGAACGCATATTTTCCTTTTTGATATAGAGGCTAAAGTTACAAAAAATTGGTCATATTTTAAATATTTGATTTTTTTTGCACAAATTTAACGCTGCGCACACTTGATTCAATATCTTTGAGTATGCCCATTTCTAAAATAATATCCAATTGGAAAAAGAATGTTTTTGATGCTGTCTATTGGTTAGAAGGGGAAGAATCTTTTTATATAGATCAAGTAGTTGACTATGCTGAAAAACACTTGTTAGTTGAATCAGAACAGGCATTTAATCTCTCTATTTTTTATGGTAAGGATGCGGATTGGGCGCAGGTGATGAATGCTTGTAAACGTTACCCCGTATTTGCAGAAAAACAAGTGGTGATTTTAAAAGAGGCGCAACAGATGAATCAACTGGAGAAGTTGGTTTCTTATATTGAAAATCCATTAAGTTCTACCATTTTTATTGTTGCGCATAAGGATAAAAATGTAGACGGCAGATCGGCTTTAGCCAAGTTGTTAAAAACAAAGGCGGTAGTGGTGAGTACCAAAAAAATGTATGACAATAAGCTCCCAGAATGGGTGAACGGTTGGGTCTCTGAGAGAGGGTATCAAATTAGTCCAAAGGCGGTTCAAATTATCGTGGATCATATTGGAAATGATTTAAGTAGAATTCAAAATGAATTGGAAAAACTCATTGTAAATTTAGGGGATCGTAAAAAAATGTCCGAAGACGATATTGAAAAGTATATTGGCATAAGTAAAGAATACAATGCTTTCGAATTTCAAGATGCAGTGGCGCAAAGAAACTTTTCAAAATCAATTAAGATGATTCAATATTTTGAATCTAATAATAAGGCAGCACCAATTCAATTAATACTACCTACTTTGTATGCCTTTTTTAGTAAATTATATGCAGTATACGGATTGGGTACCAATGACGAAAGAAGAATAGCAAGTGAAGTGGGAATTCCTCCTTTTTTAGTGAAGAACTATATGGCCGCTTCCCGAAATTATGCTTATGGGAAAGTGGAACAAATACTATTATTAATACAAGAATATAATTTAAAAGTAATTGGCATTAATAATGCCGACAATACAGATGGGGACTTATTAAAAGAATTGGTGATTAAGATAATGGACGTTCCAGCAAAATAGATTTTGCCGAATATACATCCTTATTTAATTGTGCTTTAAGTTCATCTAGCCCATTAAATTTTACCTCTCCTCTAATATAATCATATACCATGACCGTAAAGGTTTCTTCGTAAATGTCTTCATCGAAATTGAAGATATTTACTTCAATTACTTTTTTATGACCATCTACGGTTGGACGTACACCTATGTTCATCATGCCCTCTAATATGTGCTCACCAAAACATTCTCCTTTCACCCTTACTGCATATACACCATTGGACGGGATTAATTTTTCTTCATCGTTAATATGTAGGTTGGCAGTAGGAAAGCCAATGGTGCGGCCAATTTGATTGCCCCTTACTACAAACCCATCAAAAAAGTAGGCGCAACCTAATAGCTCGTTGGCTTTTGCAATATTTTTTTCTAAAAGATATTCTCTAATATGCGTTGAGCTAATTATTTCATCTCCAATTAATTGTTCATTTATTTGCTCTACGATAAATCCAAGTTGTTGACCATATTTTTGAAGCATTTCAAAATTACCTAGACGCCCTTTTCCAAAACGGTGATCATATCCAACAATAATAGTATGCGGGTGAAAATGTGCTACTAGAAATTCTTGTAAATAGGCTTCTGCGGTCAAATTGGAAAAGTGATAATCAAATGGGACCACCACTAAATGGTCAATGCCTAATTGGTCTAATAATTTAATTCGTTCGTTTAAACTGGTCAATTGTTTAATCTCCCCAGGAACGGAAGAAGTTATTTTGCGAGGATGTGGATGAAAAGTAATAATGATGGTTTCGCCTTCAATTGCTTGCGCAATTTCCTGCATTCTAATGATGATTTTTTGATGCCCTCTATGCACCCCGTCAAACGCACCTGTTGTAATCACCCCATGCTTAAATGGGGGCAAATCCTTTAAATTATAATGAACCTTCATCTTCTATTGCTAAATATGGCACAAATGTAAAACAATTGTACCTTTGTAGTCCAAATCAATTTAAGTTCATGTCATTGTATGCCCAACGCGGAGTATCCGCACAAAAAGAAGAAGTACACGCAGCTATCCAAAATTTAGATCAAGGCCTGTATCCAAATGCTTTTTGTAAGTTGTATGCCGACTTTTTAGGGGGACAATCGGACTATATTAATATCATGCATGCCGACGGCGCAGGCACCAAAAGTATTTTAGCCTATATCTACTGGAAAGAAACAGGCGATGCAAATGTTTGGAAAGGAATTGCGCAGGATGCAATAGCCATGAATCTAGATGATTTATTATGTGTGGGTATATATGATCAAATACTTTTCTCGTCTACCATTGATCGGAATAAATCGGTGATTACTGGCGAAGTATTAAGTCAAGTAATTAATGGAACACAGGACTTTTTCAACACCTTAAAAACCTATGGGGTAAATATCGAGTTCCTGGGCGGTGAAACCGCTGACGTTGGAGATGTAGTAAGAACTATTGCGGTAAATGGAACCATGACAGCAAGATGGCCAAAGTCTAAATTAGTAACCAATGACCTCATTGCGCCAGGTCAGGTAATTGTGGGCTTCTCAAGCCATGGCAAAGCGAATTATGAAACAGAATACAATAGCGGCCTTGGAAGTAATGGTTTAACAAGTGCTAGACATGATGTATTAAGTAAGGAATATGCCACTAAGTATCCAGAAACTTTTGAATCTACTTTGTCGGATAGTGTTATTTATATTGGAAAGAATAAGGTGTCAGATCAAATGGACATCCCAGGATTTGGGAATATTGCTGTGGGCAAATTATTATTAAGTCCTACTAGAACCTACGCCCCTTTGGTGAAAGCCATTTTAACGGAGCATTTTGATGCGGTAAAGGGAATGATTCATTGCAGTGGTGGGGGGCAAACCAAGTGCATGAAATATCTTCCAGGGGACATGCGCATTGTGAAGGACAATTTTATGCCCGTTCCTCCGATCTTTACATTAATACAAGCTAATTCGGGTGCCAATGCGCGTGAAATGTACCAGGTATTTAATATGGGACATCGGTTAGAGATATTCACAACGCCCGATCAAGCTGAAAATTTAATTTCAATTGCAGCTTCATTAGGCATTGAATCACAGGTAATTGGAAGAGTTGAAGCTTGTCAAAATAAAGAACTTGTCTTGAAAGGTGATTTTGGACAAGAGGTATTTACCTACTAACTTTAAAGCACTAATTGAAATAGAAAAGAACAATTTATAAAATACCAAATATGTCAGAAGTCCTTGTTAATTTAGAAAATGCCAATATTTACCAGAGTGGGAGCTTAATCCTTCAGGATGTAAATTTCAAAGTTGAGACCGGTGAATTTGTGTATTTGGTAGGTAAAACCGGTACAGGTAAAAGCAGCCTATTAAAAACCTTGTATGGAGAAATTACACTTACCGAAGGAACAGGTAACGTTGTTGGCTATAATTTAAAGGATATGACATGGAAAACCCTTCCCTTTTTAAGGAGAAATTTGGGGGTTGTATTCCAGGACTTTCAATTGCTTACGGATAGAAATGTGCATGAGAACCTACGTTTTGTATTAAAAGCTACAGGTTGGCAGGACGAAGCCTTAATTGAGCAAAAAATTAATGACGTATTGGCCAAAGTGGGTCTTCAGAATAAGGGCTTTAAAATGACATTTGAAATGAGTGGTGGGGAACAACAAAGAGTGGATATTGCCCGTGCTTTATTAAACGCCCCTAAATTAATTTTAGCCGACGAACCTACGGGTAGCTTGGACCCAGAAACAAGCGACGAAATCATACAATTGTTATTCCAAATAGCCAAGGATGATGGGACTGCCATTGTGATGGCTACCCATGATTATATGGTGGTGAATAAGTTCCCTTCTCGCACTTTAACTACAGAGGGTGGGCGACTTGTTAGTAAGGCCTAATTTTCCCACAATTGTGCACAAAATGCACACTTTTGCTTGATTTATACTGTCTTTTTCTTATGTTCGCAGACATTTAAAAGGAGATATAAAAGTGAGACTAAAGTCATTAGAAATCAAAGGGTTCAAGAGTTTTGCTGATAAAACCATCGTTACTTTTGACGAGGGTATTACAGGTATTATAGGACCAAACGGTTGTGGTAAAAGTAATATCATCGATTCTATCAGATGGGTTATTGGAGAACAAAAAATTTCTGCATTAAGATCAGAGAATTTAGATTCCCTTGTTTTTAACGGGAGTAAAACAAGAAGTGCGAGTAGTATGGCCGAAGTGAGTCTTACTTTTGAAAATACAAAAAATTTATTACCAACAGAATTTAGTACCATAACGGTAACGCGTCGTTTTTATAAAAATGGTGAAAGTGAATATCGTTTAAATGATGTGGCATGTCGTTTAAAAGACATCCATAATTTATTTTTAGATACGGGGGTAAGTACCGATAGTTATGCCATTATAGAATTGGGCATGGTGGATGATATTATCAAGGATAAAGATAATAGTCGTCGTCGTATGCTAGAGCAAGCTGCTGGTATTACCATTTACAAAGTTAGAAAAAAAGAGGCCAAGAATAAATTAGATGCTACCGAACAGGATTTATCAAGGATTGAAGATTTGTTATTTGAAATTAATAACCAATTAAAAACTTTAGAGAATCAAGCGAAAAAAGCGGAAAAGTATTTTGAAATTAAGAAGGACTATCAAGAAACTGCAATTGAGCTAGCGATTGCTTCTTTGGAAGGCTTTAATTTAAGCTATAAGGAACTTACAGGGCAACAAGAAGCCGAAACGGATAAGAAAATTCAATTAGAAGCACAAATTGCATTGGAAGAAGCGGCTTTAGAGCAGGAGCGATTGGTGTTTATTGAAAAAGAGAAAGATTTACAAGGTTTACAACAAGCGTTTAACGAAAAGCTGCAAATTTTAAGAACAAAAGAAAACGATAAAAATTTAGCAGCGCAAAGACTCACCTATTTAAGCGATAAGGAAACGAGTTTACAAGAATTTCTTGCGCGCGCGGCCGGCCAAGTAAAAACAATTGGTGACTCTATTGAATATACAAAGCTTCAAGTGGTTGAAGAAGAAAAAATATACAACGATTTTAAAAATAGAGTTGAACAATCTCAAGTTGAATTAACCAACAAGCGCGCTCAGTTTGATGATCAAAGAGCAGTATTGGATGGCTTACGCCAGGAGTATCAACAAATACAAAGAGGTCAGTTTGATGCAGAGAAAAAAGTAGCAGTGTCTGACACGTCTATTCAAAATGTGGAGCGATCACAGGATCAATTGACATTAGAACAAGCACAACGTACTTCACAAATTGAAGAGTTGACGCAACAGTTGTCAGTGAAAGAATCGGATCTTACAATAAAGAAAGAGCATCTTGCTGCTTTACAGGCACAACATGAAACGGCGAAAGCAAGCATCTTTGAAACACAAGCTGCGTTAGAAGAATTAAGATCAAAAATGGCAGAGGAATCTAGAACTTTGGATGCCAAGAAAAATGAATACGATTTATTAAAAAGCTTAGTAGACTCTATGGAAGGTTATCCAGAGAGTGTTAAATTCTTACATAAGAATACAGGTTGGAATCACAATGCCCCTATTTTATCTGACATTTTATATGTACAAGAGCAATATCGCACTGCAGTTGAAAACGTATTAGAGCCTTATTTGAATTATTATGTAGTAAACGATTTGAAAGAAGGAATGCAAGCCGTTCAATTATTGGATGACAATAAAAAAGGAAAAGCAAACTTCTTTTTATTAGATCAGTTAATGGGGGCGCAAGCTTCTTCGGCACCTGCAAATACGATTGCTGCATTATCGGTTGTAGAAATTGATAGCAAGTATGCTGCTTTAGCGAATCATTTATTGGGCAATGTATTTATTGCAGAAAATGAACAAGCTTTAGAAGCAAATACAAACGGTATTATTTTAGAAAAATCAGGTAAGTACGTAAAAGGAAAATATACTTTAACAGGTGGTAGTGTTGGATTATTTGAAGGCAAGAAAATTGGCCGCGCTAAGAATTTAGAAAAACTATTAACAGACATTCAAGCACAAGAGTCTGTTGTAAATAATTTAAAGGAGCAAATTCAAATTAAGCATCATGCGGTGTTGGAATTTAATGAGCTACTTAAAGAAAATGAAATTCGTGCAACAGAGCAATCTGTTAATACATTAATCAATGACGTTTTTGCGATCAAAAATAGATTAGAGAATTTACAAGCTGCACATATTGCAGCAGTGGCCAAATTAGCAGAATATACTGCTAAGGTTAATGAGGAACATGCTGCCATTGCAGATACCAGGGTTGCTTTAGAAGCATTGAATATTAGCTTACAAGAAACCCAAGCTAAATTAGAGTCCATTGAGTTAGCATATCAAGTTGCTGAACAAGCATATCATTTGGCGTCGGGTGAATTCAATGAAATGAATTTACAATTAACCAAACAGCAAAGTAAGATTGAATCATTGCAGCAGGAAGTTGTGTTTAAAGAAAATCAATTAAATGATTTACATGCACAAATTCAAAGCAATACAGAGCAGTTAACCGAGGCCTCGGCAGCCATTGTTGAAAGTCGCGATCAATTGGCTCAAATTGAAGTTGAGTTGGTGAACTTAATTAGAACCAAAGAGGAAGAAGAATTAAAATTAAACGAAGCAGACCAGGCTTATTATACTTTACGAAACGACCTTCAAGAAAAAGAAAGTGCAGTAAGACAACAAATAAAGTCTAAGGAATTGGTGGATCAAATTATCAATGAGATTAAAGACAAGTTGAATAATTTGAAATTACAATTGTCTGGTATGAAAGAGCGTTTGAGTGTAGAATTTAAAGTAGAGTTGGAAGACGTGTTAGAAAAAGGTCGTCAAACTGAAGAAACTTTAGAAGAATTACAAGCGAGTGCAGAGAAAATGAAAAAGCGTTTGGAGAATATGGGTGAAGTGAATCCAACGGCGATAGAAGCGTATACCGAGATGAAGAAGCGTTATGATTTTATCCTAGAACAAAAGAATGACTTGGTAACGGCTAAAGAAAGTTTATTATTAACCATTCAAGAAGTAGAAGCAACTGCTAACCAGGCATTCCTAGAAACATATAATAAGGCAAGGGAAAACTTCCAAAAAGTATTCAAAGCACTATTTACCGAAGAAGATTCTTGTGATTTAATATTGGTTGACCCAGATAATTTATCAGAAACGGCAGTAGAGATTGTGGCAAAGCCTAAGGGTAAGCGTCCTTCTTCTATTACGCAGTTATCAGGAGGAGAGCGTACTTTAACGGCTACCGCTATGTTGTTTGCAATTTATCTAATTAAGCCTGCGCCATTCTGTATTTTGGATGAGGTAGATGCACCATTAGATGATGCCAATGTAGGTAAGTTCACGCAAATGATTCAGAAGTTTTCTGATAACTCTCAGTTTATTATTGTTACACACAATAAGCAAACAATGAGTGCGGTGGACGTTATTTATGGGGTAACCATGCAAGAGCCGGGGGTAAGTAAGCTGGTTCCTGTAGACTTTAGAAGTTTAAGTAATTAAAATATATTATAAATTCGCTTTAAGAGTCCTTGGTAGCAATACTAGGGGCTCTTTTAATTTGGAACCTTGTTTAAATGATTAAATCATCTATCATATTATTTCTCACTTGTTTTTTTCTTTACCTGCCATTTAGTAGGGAGCCAGATTATTTTGATAGTGAGACAGCTCCAGCAATCATTGTTTCAAGAGGAGACGCTATTGTTGCAGTTTATAATGAATTTGGTAAACCCTATGCGTTACAATTAGACAAGCAACAATATGGACTTAAAATAGGGCAACAAGTAGAAGTGATTTATGAATTAAGACATCCCGAAAAAGCAACCATCAATAAAGCCTGGGGGTATTGGTTTATTGGAAAAGAAATGGCCTGGTCTTTTGGCATATTTGCCGTTTTGTTAGGAGTTGCTTATGCAACCACCTACAAGCCGCATCCCGATGCATTGGCCGAACAATTAAGTTTTAAAGAAGAACATAAGACGAAATACCAATAATATTTTAAAGCTTATGATTTTAGATATGTTAGATATGGACTCGTAATTATCGTTTTAGCAAACGCTTAATTTCTTTGTCTACATCACGATTTTTAATGGTTTCGCGTTTATCAAATTCTTTCTTACCCTTACCAATACCAATTTCTAATTTAGCATAATGCTTTTCATTGAAAAAAATCCTTAAGGGAACAATAGTAAATCCTTTTTCCTTCACTTTTCCTTCTATTTTTTTTAACTCTCTTTTTTCTAATAATAATTTACGGTCATGCACTTCAATGTGATTATTGGCCGATCCGTGAGAGTAGGCATTAATATATAAACTACGTACCCATAATTCTCCGCGGTCAAAAAAACAGAAGGAGTCATTGAAACTTACCTTGCCTTCCCGTATAGACTTTACTTCCGTACCTAGCAATACCATACCAGCAACATATTTGTCCTCTATGTTGTAATTAAAATAGGCCTGCCTATTGTTTAATTCTTTTGCTGCTATTGCTTTGGGTTTCGCCATAAAAAATGTCCCAACCTATCGGCTGGGACAACAAAAGTAGTATAAGTATGCCTAGTTTCGAAATCGAAATGGGTAGTTCCCTTATATTCTAATTAGTTTCTGAACAAAAACGCTACTTCAGATAGTTTATTTTTTAGTTCCTTTCTGTCTACGATAAAGTCAAGAAAACCATGTTCTAATAGGAATTCACTTCTTTGAAATCCAGCCGGCAAGTCCTTTTTTATCGTTTCTTTAATCACCCTTGGCCCAGCAAATCCAATTAAGGCACCAGGCTCTGCAATATTAATATCTCCCAACATACCAAAGCTAGCAGAGATACCACCAAAAGTAGGATCTGTTAGTAAAGATATAAATGGCAATTTAGCGTCACTTAATTGAGAAAGTTTTCCGCTTGTTTTAGCCAATTGCATTAAGCTAAATGCGCTTTCCATCATTCTTGCTCCACCGCTTTTGCTAATGACTAAAAAAGGATGTTTATGTTCAATACAATAATCTACGGCACGGCTAAATTTTTCTCCCATTACGCTGCCCAATGAACCTCCAATAAATTCAAAGTCCATACATGCAACCACATAAGGCTCACCATTCATCTTGCCCACGCCCACGCGCATAGAATCTTTCAAATCAGTTTTAGAATGAATTTCATCTAAACGTTTTTGATAGTTTTTAAGATCAGTAAAATTTAAGGCGTCCTTACTTACAATATTATCGTACAACACTTCGTATTGTTGTTCGTCAAATAAAATTTCAAAATAATCTTCACTGCCAATTCTGTGATGGTAGTTGCAACTTGAACATATAAATAATTGTTCTTTTAATTCAGAACTTGTACAAATATGATTACAAGTAGGACACTTAGTCCACAAACCTTCGGGTGTTTCTTTTTTATCTGCCGTCGAAGTGGTAATACCTCTTTTGATACGCTTAAACCATCTTGGTTTTCCTGTTTCATTGTTAGCAGATTCTTCCCCTGTCAAATTCACTTCAATATCTTCTTCTCTGTTTCTCATATATAGGCATTTAAGTGAGCAATCGTTACTATTATGCGTTTCTGTTAATACAGTTTAAATCATCAAATGATTGTTCTAGTCGCTTAATGAAAGACTCTTCTCCTTTTCTTAACCAAACTCTTGGGTCATAGTATTTTTTATTTGGCTTATCCGCTCCTTCAGGATTCCCTAATTGAGTTTGCAAAAAAGCTTCATTCTTTTTGTAGTAGCCTAAAACACCTTCCCAGAAAGCCCATTGTAAATCGGTATCCAAATTCATTTTAATGGCACCATATCCGATGGCTTCTCTAATTTGATTTTGAGGAGAACCAGATCCACCATGGAATACAAAGTATACTGGTTTTGGGGCGGTTCCTAATGTTTTTTCAATATGCAATTGGCTATTGTGTAATATTTCAGGTTTTAATTCAACATTGCCTGGGCTATAGACACCGTGTACATTACCAAATGCTGCTGCAACCGTAAACAAATTACCTACCTTGCCTAATTCGGTATACGCATATGCAACGTGTTCTGGTTGTGTATATAATTTATCGTTTTCAATCCCACTGTTATCTACGCCATCTTCCTCACCACCAGTAACGCCTAATTCAATTTCAATTCCCATACCTAATGGAGCCATACGTTTGAAAAATTCAACCGAAGTTTGAATGTTTTCTTCAATAGGTTCTTCAGACAAATCCAACATATGAGAACTGAATAAAGGTTGTCCATGTAGTTTATGGTATTTTTCACTTTCGTCAATTAATGCACTAATCCATGGTAACCATTTCTTTGAAGCGTGGTCGGTATGCAATATAACAGGCACCTCGTAATATTTAGCAACCTGATGAACATGTAAAGCACCCGCAATGGCGCCTTGAATGTTGGCTTGTAAATTATCGTTAGGCATGCCTTTTCCAGCAATAAACTGTGCACCGCCATTTGAGAACTGAATAATGATAGGAGACTTCACTTTAGCGGCTGTTTCAATAGCTGCATTAATCGTATCTGTTCCAGTGGTGTTTACTGCTGGGATAGCGAAATTATTTGCTTTTGCGTCGTTGTATAATGTTTCTAGTTCTTTGCCAAATAAAACACCTGCTCTGTACTTACTCATAGTTTAATTATTGAGTCACAAATATACAATTTATGCCACAAACGGCTGTTAGCGAGGGAAGGCTAAATGAGGCAAGAAATCCACAAAAAGGGTCTTTATGTGGATTTTTTTATTGAGAATCAATCATTTTATAAGAATCCTTTGGATTGCATCCAGTCGTCATTGTAAACTTTTCCAATATACCTACTACCATGATCATGAAAAATACAAACTACAATATCTGAGGAGGTAAGTGTATCCGATAATTGCATTAAACCTTGAATACAACTACCTGCACTATAGCCACAAAATAGCCCTTCCTCTTTTGCTAAACGGCGGGTCATTAAAGCACCTTCTTTATCTGCTACTTGTTCAAATTGATCGATCACCGACATATCATAATTCGCAGGCACAAAATCTTCTCCAAAACCTTCTGCGATATAAGGTTTTACATAAGCCATATCCACAATCCCTGTTTTAAAATAATGTGTTAACAAAGAACCTATTGGATCAATGGCCCATACTTTAATATTGGGGTTTTGTTCTTTTAAAAATTTCGCCGTACCGGTGATGGTTCCGCCCGTTCCTGCAGTACAAACTAAATGTGTAATTTTCCCTTCCGTTTGTTTCCAAATTTCAGGCCCGGTGGTTTCATAGTGTGCTAAACGATTTGCTAAATTATCATACTGATTAAAAAAGTAGGCGTTCGGTATTTCATTTGCTAATTTTCTTGCCACCGAATAGTAACTTGCAGGATCCTCGGGGGCAACATTGGTGGGACAAACAATCACTTCCGCACCCACTGCACGCAGGATATCCATTTTTTCTTTACTTTGCTTATCGGTTGTAGTGAAAATACATTTATATCCTTTTACAACGGCGGCTAATGCTAAGCCCATTCCTGTATTTCCACTCGTACATTCTATAATCGTTCCTCCAGGTTTTAATTTCCCTTCTGCCTCTGCCACTTCCACCATCTTTAATGCCATTCTATCTTTTATAGAATTTCCCGGATTAAAGTAGTCCACTTTTGCTAAAATAGTGGCAGGTAAATTTTCCGTAATCTTATTCAATTTGATTAAAGGAGTATTGCCAATGGTTTCAAGAATATTATTATACCACATAATTATTTATAGCATTAATTGCTAATGTGAAAATAAGTTAAAAAAATGGAAATGCTAAGGAATGTTAGTAAAATAGAACGTCGCTAAACTTATAAGTTCTCGAAATTGGTAGTAATGATTTCGCAGAATTTTGAATCAATCATTTTCTCTGCCAATTTAATCATGTTGCAAAATACTTTTGCATTACTAATGCCATGACCAATAATGACTGGTTTATTCACCCCTAAAATGGGCGTACCACCATAGTTTTCAAAATGGTAACGATTAAAGAAGGAGTCGTTGCCAAGGCCCTGATGCACAGCAGCATCATACATGGCTTCGGCTGTTTTTAAAACAATGTTACCAGTGAATCCATCACAAACAATTACATCTGCTTTGTCATTGAAAATATCTCTGCCTTCCACATTACCCATAAATTCAATATGCGTATTTTCTTTTAGTAGAGGATAGGTAGTTTGTGCTAAAAGATTTCCTTTGCCTTCTTCTTCACCCATATTGAGTAATCCTACTTTTGGATTTTCAATATTGAGTATATGCTTTGCATATAGGTTACCTAAGATGGCAAACTGAACCAATTGTTCTGGTTTACAGTCGGCGTTTAAACCAACATCTACTAGTATACCTGTTTTATCATCTAATTTAGGAAGCAAGGAGCCAAGTGTGGGACGAAGCACTCCTTTAATTGGTTTAATACTGAACATGGCGCCAACCAACATCGCTCCCGTATTACCTGCACTACCAAATGCATCAATATCGCCATTCGCTAATAACTGAAAACCAATCGCGATAGAAGAATTAGGTTTTTCTTTTAATGCTTTGGTAGGGTGCTCATGATAACCGATTGCATCTGGGGCATGTATAATATGCAAAAAAGGTGAAGACACCCCGTGTTGTTGAAATAATTCTTTCAACTGGGTTTCTTCACCTATGCAAAATATATTATTTTCGAAACTTGAAAGATATTGTTGGACTCCTTTTACAGCTTCCAGTGGCGCGAAATCACCACCCATCATATCTATTCCGATATTCACAATTAAGCTTTTAAAGGCGCTTTTTCAGCAACTAATTTACCTTTGTAGTACAATTTACCTTCTTGAACATGCGCGCGATGACGTACATGGATTTCTCCAGTTGTACCATCAGTGCTTAATGTTACTTCTTGTGCTACATAGTGAGTTCTTCTTTTTGCACTACGTTGTTGTGAGTGTCTGCGTTTAGGATTAGGCATCTCTTATGTTTTAAATTTTTACTTTATATTTTATTTCAACTTTTCTATTCATCCGTTTCTTCCGATTCTTGACTCAGTCCTTGTTTGAATTTGTCTAGCCCTTTCCATACATTTTCATTTTTATTTTCCAATGGGGCAGACATTAACTTCTCTAGTTCGGCCAAAGCCTTTTGATTACAAGTGGATTCCCCTTTTTCATTAACCTTACAAATATGTTGTAAAGGGAAACTCAAAGTGATGAATTCATAAATCCAAGAAGCAACACTAAAATGACTTTCATTTCTGTCAATATAGTAGATGTCTGGATCTTCCTCTTGACTGTTCAATGCATCTGGCTCGTCCACAAGCTTAATAATTAAATTAAACTCATCCCACAATTGCACCGTTAGCGGATTACCACAACGATCGCATTGAGTGTCTACCTTTCCATCTACATCAAAATGTAATTGCATAAAGCCTTGATGCTTATCCAATTTCAACTTTATGTGGGTGTCACAATGATCAAATTCCTGAGGTCCAAAATCAACAAAGAACTTATCCTCAATATGGTACTCGAACAAGTGTTCGCCGGCCGTTAAACCTACAAATGGAATTTCAAATGTTCTGTTTTGGCCCATAACCGTACTTTAAGGGTTGGCAAAGTTAGTAAAATCCAACCAAAAGACAAAGTTTATCCTAATTTTACATCATAAAAACTACCATGCCTCCAAGTATAAAGTTAACAGAGAAATTGCCCTGGAATTATTACAGGTATATTACTGGCTTTCTTGTGCTTGGTTTTAGCTATTGGCCTACTGGAATCTCTACCTTATATATCCCCTATATTTTTAAGCCTATTTCTAACTTTCTAAGGTTCTTGTTTGGTAAAATATATTTTCCAATTGGAGAATTAGTGTATTTAGCGCTTGTTATTACATTGATTTTCAGCTGTTTGAAATGGATATGGGTGTATAGGAACGATTTTAAATATCTATCATTTTGGAAATATCAGTTGGTAAAATGGTTGAATGGATTTTTTGCCATATTTATTGTTTTTGAATTGATTTGGGGCCTTACTTATCAAAAATTAGATCCATCAAAGGATTTTAAGCTTAAGGTACCCTTATCGTATACGGAAAGTCAAATGGATAGTTTAAGCCTAAAACTTATAAATAACTTAAATTTCACCCGATCAAAAATGGTCGATTTTGACCCCAAAATGATGAATTTTGACACAATTTTGAGTCAAAATAGGGTAGAATTCGCTAAAAATGCTCAAAAACGGCCTTTTTTAAAATACCAAAATACGTCCTTAAAAAAGGCAATTTTTCCAAGCTGGGGAGATTATTTCGGTTACTTAGCATTTTATCAGCCATTAACTGGAGAGGCCATTGTAAGGGGTGATTTGCCCCCATTTACCTGGCCATTTACAATAAGTCATGAAATTGCCCATCAATTAGGGTATGCTTCAGAAGAACAAGCCAATTTTATCGCTTATGTAATAGGGATAGAAAGTGACCAGCCTGTGTTTAATTACGCTACCCAATTACAGCTATTTACCTACGCACAGTATGCGCATTTGAATTTTATCGCCAAAAGGGGCGATTTCGCTTTGTATAAAGAGGTAGCAGAAAGAAATAAAAAACTACTTAATCCTCAAGTGCTAGAAGATAGAAGGCTGATTAAGGCATTCTTCCAACAAAAACAGGATTTGCAAATTAAAGGAACTGAAGAAATGTATAACCAATTCTTAATTTGGAACAAACAAACTAAAGGGATTGAAAGTTATAACGATGTCTTGTTATGGGTGCTGGCTTATGAAAGCAAATAAAAAGGTTAAAATTTATTCTTCCACATCATACTTTCAATTGGTTTGTCGGGCTGACCGCTATATTTAGCGTTCGCTTTTTTGTTATAGGCAATTTCAATTTCGCCATCTACAGGGAAATAGATGAGTTGCCCAATTGGCATTCCTTTATAGATTCTCACGGGTTGCTTTACCGAAATCTCTAAGGTCCAATTTCCACAAAAACCTACATCTCCTTTTCCAGCAGTGGCATGTATGTCAATGCCTAATCTTCCAGTAGAAGATTTTCCTTCCAAGAAAGGTACATGCGCATGTGTCTCGGTATATTCTAAAGTCACCCCTAAATAAAAGCCGGTGGGGTCTAATACATATCCTTCGTCTGGGATTTCAAAATAAGTAATGGTGTTGTGTGCTTTTGCATCCAATACTTTATTATCATAAGTAGCCAACCATTTTCCTAAGTGCACATCATAACTATTACTCCCTAAATCTTTTCGGTCATAAGGTTCAATTTTAATAGTTTGTTTTGCTATTTCTTCTAATATTCTAGAGTCGGATAAAATCATCTTTAAATTTTATATGTATTTATGTTTAATTTGCAGTAGGAACTGCGGTGCAATCTAACTCAAAGCTTTTTTTTATGCCTTTCTTTTATCAACAAAATATTAACGAGACCCGACATTTGGCCATTTGGTCTATTACGGAGCCTGTTTCTTTTTTTGAAACAGATGTTCAGTTGACCGTAGATATCCAAAATGATGAGCGAAAATTGCAGCATTTAGCGGTTCGGTTATTGTTTAAACTCATGATGCCGGAAGCGGATTTAAATAAGATGGTTATGGCCGATAATGGTAAACCTTATTTACAAGGCCTGCCTTTTCATTTTTCCTTTTCTCATTGTAAAGGGTATGCTGCCGTGGGGGTCAGTGACACGGATCCAATTGGCATTGATATAGAAAT
>CAIOYQ010000222.1 GCA_903862505.1 uncultured Bacteroidota bacterium | reverse complement strand
CTTGTTTTTTTACTATTTTAAGTTAATTTATACTAATGTTTTTTTTTAACTTCTTTCTCCTTTTTTTTATTTTTAAAAAATTATATTTCCCCCGATTCTTTCACTCAATTCTAACCACTGTTTATTTTAACAGTGGTTTTTTGTTTTAATTTGAATAATGCTTTGTAATTAGTGAATTTCTTTCTCAAGATTTCAAACAAATGTAAATTGATTTTAGAGGTAAAATCTCCAATTTTTATTGTTTTACCCAAAGTTGATACTGTCGGCTACGCCGACTTCCCAATACATTGGATTAACCCAAAGCCTTTTTAGGAAATAGTTTGGATGCATTTGCTGCTGATATTAAGTCTTTATTAGAGATAAGATTTACTAATAACATTTTAAGCAATTTATCGATTTGTATCCAATAGGACTTATGGTGAATTAGTCAAACGCTTTTTATTATTATGATATGAATAAACGTAATAGCCTAAAGTTGCAACACCAGCTATTAACGCTATTTTCCAAAGTCCACCAATATTAAATGATTTGTTAGGTTCAGCTGTTGTAGTTATTTGTTGAGTTTCGATTTGAGCCTTTAAGGCATCTAAAATAGCTTTATTTTCTAAAGCTATTTTAATAAGTTCTGGGTTCATTGCTTTACTATTTTAATGTTATATGTATTAGGGTCAATTAATAGGTGACCACCTTCAAAAATTGCGACAATTTTCTTCTCAGTAGAGGGATATGTTTGCTTTGCCATTTTTAATGAAAAGCCCTTGAAGCAAAATTCCTCCCAAGTCATTTCGGTTTTTCCATAATCTACTAATTCTTTAAAACTGCTACAAATTTGCTGTTGTTGCTTCTCAATTTTTGACTCTTGCCTTCTCTCAGGTGTCCAATAAAGGCTTTTGCAGTCCATAGTTCTACCATCTGAAAAAACGCGTTTTTCGCAGAATTCACGTGATTTATTGGTATGGTCTGGTAAAGGGTTTTTGCAGTATCTGCAGCACCTGCCATCTTTATAAGTATGGGGTATATTATTGCCCACGTCCCTATTAATCATGTTATTTGGGATATCAATATTTAGCTTTATCATACATCAAAGGTAATATAATTTTTCTATTTTCAAAAAAAAGTCTAATATTGTGACATGATATTTAATAATACAATAAAGCACTTTAATTTAAAAGAGGTTAAGAAGGCTTATGATAAAGGTGATTTTATGAAATATGGACCTTTAATGGATTCTTTGGTTACTAGAAATATCCCTTTAAAAAGCACGAATTTTGATAGGAGACTCATACATTATTGGGGTAATAGGCATTTATTTAACGTAGTTACGGATAATGGGTATTTAAGCTTCTTTGATGTTTGTTGGTTGAATGTATTACAGGAATTAAAATCTTTAGGGGTTGTTCCTAAAACTATGCAAGAAGTACATAAATTCTTCTTTGGAGATGATAGCTTTCTTGAAACACTATTTTCAAAAGAAAAAGTCGTAAAAGAAGTTCTTCCTTCGAAAATTCTGGAAGAAATATCCCAAAATG
>CAIOYQ010000221.1 GCA_903862505.1 uncultured Bacteroidota bacterium | reverse complement strand
TATGTAAATTGCCTATTTTAATTGGTTTCCCAATTATTTTTTTTGCATCTTGCGCAAGACAAAAACAAGTAACAAGTAATAAAGGTAATAGTAGTAACTTTTTCATTGCTGATTTAATTTACAGTAATATAATTTTAATTTACTATATAAAATTTGAAATTCAACTATGTTTCAACAAATAATATTATTAATAACTAACTATTTGATTAACAATAGTATAGATTTAAAATTCGAGTCCCGTCCGGTCCGCAAAAGCCCTTAGCTTCAATGAGTTAGGGGCTTTTTTGTGTGGTTACCAAGTTAATTTCTCTTCAATACCCTCACAGCCCGGACATGGTATTTAGCCTCTTTGCCAACTCCACCAAAACCGCCATTATGGAAATCTTGCACCCATGCACCTTGTGGGTCGTATTCGTATTCCTTAGAAGTCCAATAACCACCTCCATTATTAGGATCAGCTGTAGATGTAAGATTTAAACCACTTATTGCATCTTTATTTTGATAAATAAAGTCCATTTCTTCTTTTGAAGGCAATTTCCAACCATCTCCCAATGTTTTGCATGCTTTTAAGGCATCCTCCCAATTCATTCGTTCATGAAAATCAAACTGTGCAACTTCTAAATCACCAATTTTGAAAGCATCACCAACAATATTATTTTTACTAGTACTATTTTCAACTTTTATATTGTTGGATTCTTGCGAACCCTTGCAATTTGTTAATGTTACAATTATTAGTATTATAATTAACTTATTCATTTTATTCATTTTATTCATTTTATTCATTTTATTCATTTTATTCATTTTATTCATTTTATAAAAATTAAAACCTACTTAAATTATCTCAAAGAATTTAACATTCTAACAAAAAAGAATGCACTAAAAATAATACCCGCCACAAATAAAAGCCATATTGCAACTTGTATGAGTTTGTATTTAGGTTCTATGCCTTTAAAGGTTTCAATATAACTGTTAAATAGGCCTTTGCTACGTAATCTGCCTAGTTTCATTTCTTCAATTTCATCTTTTACATCATCACTTATATAGGATTCTATACCATAACCTAGCGCTTTAAAACTCCAGCCTTGTTCGGTTTTTAAAATGGCACACATTAAAATGGTTCCGTCCGAAATATCAATTTCTTTCATTTCATATTTGCAAATTTCATTCCCATTATCCGTATTAATGAGCTTAGCGATGCAATTATCCAACAGAATGGTTTCATCCTCATTATCCACCTCTCCATTTTCATTGACGCCTGGATTTGCAAATACAGTGAACACAAAACCTTCTGTGTATAAATCAATGTCTTTAAAATTAATTTTAATATCTTCATAATCAATATCTGAATCCTGGTCCAGGTCATCACCTTTATGCTCTACACTCTTATTATTATTAGATAAATTTTCATAATTTATTGTTTCTACACAATGTCCCCAGCCATTTAATAATACACAACTAATGTCAATTGGTGCATACAAGTTATTTTCATTGGAAATCCATTCAATTCTAAGAATAATATTTGAAACATTTTGCCCATATTGAGTTTTAAAGTCATACGCTTCACCTGTGTTAAGTTTATTTGACATGTTTAAAAATGTATTTTAGGATTAATGAATAATTGAATATATGAAATTTATTTTATATATTCAAAATACAACAATATTAAACAAGACTAACAATGAAAAAGGCTACTTTTTTGGTAGCCTTTTTCTTACATTTATATGCAAACTTAAATACTTTTTTAATTTATCAATGAAATACTTAACAATCAATATTGTTTTAATTACAATACTTTTTACCAGCTGTCAACAAAATACCAGTAAAGACACAAAATATCCAAAAAAGGATACGTTGATTGTTAAAGAAGTAACAAATGTTCTAAATGAAATATTGGTAAATAATGATGGAGACTCCATCATTTATGATACGCATAAAGATTTTAATAAAATTGAAGCTGAAAAAGCGAAAAAATTTGTGTTCGAAATAATGAAAATTAATAAACAAAAAATCATGCAAACTGATTATTTTTATAATAAAAAGGACGACAGCTATATAATTCAAGTCACAGTAGATATACCAAAATGGGAAGTGACGCATAGCACTTTTTATAAATACTACCCTAAGACACAAACTATATTAGATGGCTTGTTTTATGATACCTTATACCACAACAAAAAAATGTATCCAAAAAATAGATAGTAAGCCGGCAAGAAATTAGAAAATGTTCATTAATTATACTCTTCTACATTAGTATCCTTGAATGACTTTAACATTACCGGTATTACCTCATCAAAAGTAACAGTCCAACTATTTGGATATTCTAAATACATGGTTCTAATTTGAGTACCATTGTAACTATTGCTTAAATAAACTTTCTTGTAAAACACCTTATTATTACTTCTTTTTATTCCACTTACCACATACCAATTGGAAGACAAAGGTCTTTTATAGTTAATGTAGTAATCTGTGTTATTTAAGTCATCGGCATACCTGCTTTGCATTGACCCTTCATAATTGGTAAAATAGGAAGAAGTTGCCGAAACATACACCGCTCCCCCATCTGCAGTAAAGGATCGTCCATCATTGGTTTCAGAGGACCTTCCCATGGTTAAAAATGAAGGATATTTAATCATAAAATTACGCTGACTATTCACATAGGTCTTATATACATACCCTTGATATGGATCCATTACATTTCCTGCATTCAATTGAGCTGCAATAGTCAAAAGTGCAATCATCAAAAAAATTTTCATCTTATAAATTTAAAAATTGTCAAATAGTTATATTGATCAAAATTATTTGTGTTGAAAGCAATATTTATCGCCTTCATTTGAAACACAATGCTTACATTGATTACCAGTACTTTTAGCTGTGGCTTGACATTGACTATATTTACAAACAGTACTGGTTTCAATTTTAACTTTACCGGTTTTTGTAATAGGTTTAAAACTTAGAAGTGAAGATGCAAACAGGAAGGAGAAAAGTAGTTGTTTCATTATAAAATATTTAAATACAATTTATCATTTTTATATTTTGAAATCTTTTAATAAGTTCAATTTTAACAATATTCTAGCATTAAAAATAACCGAGTCCGGTCCGCAAAAGCCCTTAGCTTCAATGAGTTAGGGGCTTTTTTGTGCCCTTCCTTATCCTAGTTATTAAATATCT
>CAIOYQ010000220.1 GCA_903862505.1 uncultured Bacteroidota bacterium | reverse complement strand
TTTTCTAGTAAAGTCTTTTGTTTTAGAGGTATCGTAGCCTTTATTGCCATATGTTTTTAAAGAAGAAGACGCGTTAGCGTCTGATGTGAAGAAAAGTTATTGTCTGATGTGAAGAAAAGTTATTGTCTGATGTGAAGAAAAGTTATTGTCTGATTAATTTAAGATGATTAATTTTATCAAATTAAAGATAAAAATATTTTGATAAACTGCCTTAAATATTTTATATTGTGTCATATAAACGCAATGACCTTTAATAGTTCAATTAAAATAATGACATTATGAATTCAAGAAGAAAATTCCTTCAACAAGCTACAGCCCTTTCAATAGGGGGCGCTTTGTTAAGTAAATCAAGTTGGGCAGAAAGTTTCTTACACTCAAAAAAGATGCCGAAAACCGGTATTCAATTATTTACGATCATGAGGGATATGGATACGGACCCTATAGGTACTTTACAAAAAGTGGCAGCAGCTGGCTATAAAAATATTGAATCCGCTTTTAATAAGCCAGGTAGTTTTTATGGTAAAAAGCCAAAAGAATTAAAAGGAATAATGCATGATATGGGTATGGAATGGCGTTCACACCATGTTGGGGGTACACCTTTGAAACTACCTCCTAATTTCAAAATCCCAAATGGCCCGGACGGCAAACCAATGAGTTTTCCTGCGATGATGAATTTAAGAGACAATAGCCAAGAATTAGTGGACTTAGTAGCGGAGGCTGGCATTCCTTACATTGTATGTTCAAGCATTAATATTGAATCAGGGGATGAGATAAAGAAATCTGCTGAGGTTTTACAAAGAGCAGGGGAGCAAGCTAAAAAGGCAGGATTACAATTTGCTTACCACAATCATGCAACTGAGTTTAACCTAACAGATGGTATTGTATCCTATGATTATTTCACATCTCAAATTTCTGCAGATATTTTAAAATTACAATTGGATTTAGGTTGGGTATTTAAAGCGGGCAAAAATCCGGTGGATATATTTAAACAGCAGAAAGGTCGCATTCCCTTATTACATGTAAAAGACATGACGGCAGCAGGTGAGATGGTTCCATTTGGTAACGGCGCTTATGACTTTAAAGAAACTTTTGAAAATTTAGATATTGCAGGTGTGGAGTATTTCTTCTTAGAGCAAGATTTCCCTAAAAAGCCTTTTGAAGATATAGTGACTTCGATCAACAACTTTGATAAGTTTAAAAAGAGCTTATAGTTGGTTCAAAATAAAAAAGCCCTTAAATGCATTTAAGGGCTTTTTTATTTCAGGAATTAATTAATGACTTGTTCCGTAATTTTTCCTGTTGTCTTATGCTTCAAGATTAATTTCTTAGCACCATAATGCGTCATTTCTTCTTTTACTAAATAATGATCTGCATCGTATTCTACTAAGTGACTTTCTTTTGTTAAACCTTCCTTGCCTCTCCAGATATCTAATTTAACAGGCTCCCATAATTTAGTTTTAGCCGAGCGATAGGCTGCATCTAAAATACAGTTCACTACATAACCGTCATAAAAAGTTTCTTTAGGCGCTTCTCCTTTTTCCATGGAGTTAAACATATCCATGAACATATGGTTGTAACCCAATTCATTTAATTCATCACCCACAGGGAATAACCAACCACTATTGCTCTCGGCTTTCTCGGCAATATAGTCACCACCTTTTCCGGTAGTGAACATTTCAAAACCAGTTCTTAAGAAACTATTAATCCAAATGGTTCCTTCGGTTCCCATTACTTCGTCTCTTAAATCCAATCCACCTCTAAAAGTCCAACTTACTTCAAATTGACCAATGGCTCCGTTTGCATATTTAACTAATCCAATGGCATGGTCTTCGGCATCAATAGGTTTAACCTGTGTATCTGCCCAACACATTACCTCTATTGGTTTAATATCCTTACCAATATAACTTCTTGAAATTTCTACACAATGGCAACCAAGGTCTAAAATACATCCACCACCTGCTTGCTCAATATCCCAAAACCATTCGCTATGTGGGCCAGGATGGGTTTCACGAGACTTTGCCCATAAAACACGTCCTACCGCACCTTCTTTAACGCTTTGGTTGGCTTTAATAAATTTCGGGGTATACACTAAGTCCTCTAAGTAACCGTTAAAAATACCTGCCTCTTCCACTGCAATAAGCATTCTTTTAGCTTCCTCGCTATTACGTCCCAAGGGCTTAGTGGTCATCACTGCTTTCTTATGTTTACAACAAAGCATTACTGCTGCTTCATGTATGTTATTTGGAAGTGCAATACAAACCACATCCACATCGGGATTAGCAATAGCTGCTTCCATATCGGTGGTCCATTGTGCACAGTTATAATCTGCTGCAAACTTTACGGCCGACTCCTCACGACGGGCATAGATACTTACTACTTTATCCTTACTTCTGTAACCTTGAAGTGCATCCGCATAAAAACGGCCAATGAATCCTGCTCCTAACATTGCAATACGCATTTTTCTAATTTTTAATTTGATATTAATATTATGAAATGAAAAAAAGCCTATCTCAAAGAGATAAGCTTTTGATAAATATTATTTAAGCAGTTACTATTTCTTTTTTCTCATTAAATGTAAAGATGAAAGCAATCAATACTGCACCCGCAATAGCTGCAGGATACAACCAAATATTATTCCAATTATGAGCGATTATTTCAGCTTTAGTAGCTGCATCAACTGATGAGGTTGCGTATTTTGCAACAACAAATCCACTATACCAGGTGCCAATAAACATACCAACGCCATAGGTTGCAAATGTAAATAAACCTTGCGCTGCATTTTTAATGGATTCACCTGCTTTTTTCTCCGTGTACATATAACCGGTAACAAAGAAAAAGTCATAACATACTCCATGTAAAATAATACCTGCATACAACATCCATTGTGCAGAGTCGCTTCCATATGCAAAACATATATATCGTAAAACCCATGCACCCATACCTAGGATTAACATATTTTTTACGCCAATCTTATTAAATAAGAAAGGTATTGCTAAAATAAATAAGGCTTCTGACATTTGTCCCATCGACATTTTTCCAGGCGTTCCCTCTCCAAAAAATTCTTGAAGATATGAACCTGCAAATCCATAATAAAAGGAAAGAGGAATACAAATTAAGATGGCTGCGAAGAAAAATATTTTATAAGCGTTGCTTTTAAATAATACAAAAGCATCTTTTCCCAAAATAGACCCTAGAGAACTATTTTCAGAACTTCCTTTTGGAGGAGTATTAGGAAGTATGAAGCTAAACAATCCTAATAATGCAGAAGCAACTGCAGCAATCTGAAAAGTTATTGGCTTGTCTGTTATTTCCAATTGTGAAATTATTAAACCAGCAACAATCCAACCTAATGTTCCAAATACACGAATCCATGGAAATTGCTTTCCTGGGTCGGTCATTTGAGCGAAAGCTACGCTATTACTTAATGCGATGGTTGGCATATACAATAAAGAGTAAACTAAAATTACCCAATAAAAGCCTGAAGTTTGTGTCATTTGAGTTGCATATACTAATAAGCCTGCACCTAATAAGTGAAGCACACCCATAATTCTTTGCGCAGCAAAATATCGATCGGCAATCATGCCTACAAAAAAAGGTGAGATGATAGTTGCAATGGCACCTGCACTATACGCAGCACCTTTTGCAACGTCAGTAATTGGTCCTTTTCCAAAGGCCTGTTCCATATATGGACCCATTGTTACATACCATGCTCCCCATATATAATACTGGAGGAACATCATGGCAGACAATAAAATACCGGTTTTTAATTTCATAATTGTTTGGTTTTAGCGAATTCAATATACAAAGAAATCTTTAAAAAGGAAGGCTAAATAACCCCATTTTTATCAACTCATTGCGTTTATAGGACACAAAAAAGCCCTATCACATTTCAATAGGATAGGGCAGCAGTATTTTTATAATAGGAGTGTCTGAAATTGTTGTTAGGAAGCCTCCAAAGCTTGCAAGATATCGGCCAAAATATCGTCCTTATGTTCTAGTCCCACAGAGATACGAATTAACCCCGGCGTGATACTCACCGCCTGTCTTTCCGCCTCGGATAATTTAGCGTGTGTAGTACTAGCAGGGTGGGAAGCAATACTGCGGGTATCTCCCAAGTTGGCTGTTAGCGAAAGCATTTTTAAACTGTTTAAAAACTTTCTACCTGATTCAATTCCACCTTTTAATTCAAAACAAACAATTCCACCCCCATTTGTCATTTGCTTTTTAGCAATTTCATAATGTGGATGAGCACTTAAGAAAGGATATTTTACAAAATTAATTTTTGTATGACCTTGTAATTTTTCGGCAATGGATAATGCATTACTGCAATGACGTTCCATTCTTACTTCCAAGGTTTCTAAACTCTTGCTTAATATCCATGCATTAAATGGAGACAAAGCGGGTCCTGTGCTACGACAGAATAAATAAATTTCATGAATTAAATCTTTTCTACCTACTACGGCACCACCTAATACACGGCCTTGTCCGTCAATCCACTTGGTAGCAGAGTGTACTACTAAGTCAGCGCCTAAATCAATAGGGGTTTGACCAATAGGTGTCGCAAAACAATTGTCTACATTTAAAATAATATTGTGCTTTTTAGCAATGGCACTTATCATGCTAATATCTACTATATCTAATCCCGGATTCGTAGGGGTTTCTAAATAAATCATTTTAGTTTGTGGAGTAATTGCTGCCTCCCACTCTGCGGCTGTTGCACCAGCACCCACATAACTATAATCAATGCCATATTTAGGCATGTACTTTGAAATCACGGTATGTGTACTTCCAAAAATAGAGGTACAAGAAAGTAAGTGGTCTCCTTTTTTTAGTAATGCCATAAAAGATCCAAACACCGCGCTCATGCCACTTGCGGTTGCAAATCCATCTTCTGCATTTTCCAATACACATAAACGGTCTATAAATTCTTGCACATTTGGATTAGAAAAACGACTATAAATATTCGCATCGGTTTCATCTGCAAAAGCAGCACGCATGTCCTCCGCATTATCAAAGGTAAAGCTACTCGTAAGGAACAAAGGAGAGGCATGCTCATTTTGAGGAGTTTGTGGAACCCTTGTTCTAATTAATTTGGATTGATTATGCTTCATGCTACTAATATTAATTTATAAAATTTCAACACTCCATGTGATAACTGCTCCTGCTGCTCTTAATGTTGCTGCAACAGAACAATATTTATCTATGGAAAGCGCACATGCTTTTTCGGCCTGTTCTTGACTCAATGTTCCTTTAAACTTAAAAACAATATGGATAGTTTGCCATAAAGCAGGTTCTTTGCCCGCTTCACGTTCGCCATCTATATCCATTTCAAAAATTTCAATGTTTTGTTTTTGTTTTTTTAAAATCATGATAATATCTACACCACTACATCCACCCAATGCACTTAATAAAGCTTGCATAGGACGTACCCCATTGCCATGCCCCCCTTGATCCACAGGAATATCCATGGTCATCGTTTGGCCCGTTTCGTCGGTGGTTACAAACTGATAGTCTTGGTCTATTTGTTTTAAATGAATCCTTGCCATAAGTGAATGCTTGTTAGTATATAAGAAGTATAATAATTTGTACCTTTGCAAAGGTAATTCAAATAGATACTTAGTTAGCAATTAGCATTCAAAAAAATGGGTCCAACCGTATATCAATATAATCATCCTTTTACATTAGAGTGTGGCCTGAGTTTGCCAAAGCTTAAAATTGCCTATCATACTTATGGTGAGTATACCCCAGCGAAGAAAGTGGCCTGGGTTTGTCATGCCTTAACGGCCAATAGTGATGCTGCAGATTGGTGGAAGGGTTTAATAGGAGAAGGAGCTTTAATTAACCCCAATGATTATTTTATTGTTTGCGCCAATATCATTGGTTCTTGCTATGGTTCTACGGGTCCTTTAAGCGTGGAGGATTTAGGTGCAGCAATTAGTTTAAATAATTTCCCAACGGTGACCATACGCGATATGGTGCAAGCACATATTTTATTAAGACAACATTTAGGAATAGAAAG
>CAIOYQ010000219.1 GCA_903862505.1 uncultured Bacteroidota bacterium | reverse complement strand
ATTACAAGAGCGTTTAGCGAAATTAAGTGGTGGTGTAGCTGTACTTTATGTAGGTGCTGCCACTGAAACAGAAATGAAAGAAAAGAAGGATCGTGTTGACGATGCTCTACACGCTACACGTGCTGCAGTGGAAGAAGGAATTGTACCAGGTGGTGGGGTTGCTTATATTCGTGCAGTAGCAAGTTTAGAGAAATTAAAAGGTGCGAACGAAGACGAGAACACAGGTATTCAAATTGTACGTCGTGCAATTGAAGAACCACTTCGTCAAATTGTTAAGAATAGTGGCATCGAAGGTTCTATTGTTGTTCAAAGAATCAAAGAAGGCAAAGACGACTTTGGTTTTAATGCAAGAACAGAAGTTTTCGAAAACTTATTCAAAGCAGGTGTAATTGATCCTACTAAAGTAACAAGAGTTGCACTAGAAAATGCAGCTTCTATCGCTTCTATGTTATTAACAACAGAGTGTGTGATTGCTGATAAACCAGCTCCAGCAGCACCACAAGGTGGTGGACATGCACCTGATATGGGTGGTATGGGTTACTAAAATAAATACGCATCTATATTGCGTTACTATAAAAAAAGGCTCCTCATTTGAGGAGCCTTTTTTTATTTCAATGCTTGTTGCTTAAGGTAAATCTGATAACCCTTCACTAATAATATTTGAGCAATCCCGTAGGTAAGCATCGTAACCAGCCCAATATTTTTTATCGGATAATGTTTTGACCAATCAAATTTGTTGAAGGCCAATACCGTATCGGAACATATAAAAAACAACATTCCTGGAAACCAAAATAATTTTGAAATCAATTCCGCTTTTTCGGTTCCTCCAGCATGTATCGCCATTAAAGCTGCACTACAAATAAGCACCATATAAACCAAAATTGGATAAATTAAATTTCCCATCGCTGCTTGTAATTTGTAATAAATAAGTACACAAAAAGCGCTCAATATAAAAGTGAATATAATTAGTTTTTTTGTTTTTGGCTGCCCTATCCCATTGATTTTATTAAACATCATTATATTAAAAACATGCGTTGTCATAAAAGCAACCATGCCTAATATAAAATAGTCAGGGTAAGTTAAAAGGACATCTCCTAAAAAGGATCCAAATAAAGCCATAATAATTAGCCATTTATGTTTAGGAGATTTTACAAAAGCATCCTGCGCTATGATAAACAATATTAGAATGGGAAGTAATAAAGCCTTTGTTACAAATTGAAGGGTTATAAACTTATCTCCTAAAATTTGTCCATACAAATGGCCAGATAATGAGAGTATGTATAAAGTGATGCCCCATTTTTGAATAAATGCTTTCATAAGTGTCAAAGGTTATATTGAATTAAAAGTACGTCATGAGTCGTATATTATACGTTTCATTTCATAAATTTGCAATATGATAAGCCTAGAAGAAGAAAAATTTTATGCGCAGTGGGAAAAAGAGCGAAATCAACCTAATTATAAAAGACGTTCATTTTTAAGAGGTTTGAGTTTTTGCTTAAGTTTGGGTGTCTTGGTAATGCTTATTTCAGCAATAGGTTGGTATGAAAGAGCCAATATGATAGCAAATAGCCGTGGGAATGAAATTTGGATTATAATTGCAATATTAATCATATCGGTAGGGTTTGCCTGGCTATACCAGCAATTTACCTCCGAAATGAATGAACAAAGGTTTCAAGAATTAAAAAATATAAAAAACAAAAAATGATCAATTTTACTCAAAAATCAATCAAAAAAGGGCATTTTACTCAATTTTTAAGTGTTTTTATAGCAATTTCGGCTATTTTGACATTAAATGCTTGTAGCAAATCTGGAGCAACTGAGCAAGAACAAATGATTTCCTTTGCCAAATCAAATAATATCAATTACACAACAGATGCAAGTGGAATTTTATACGAAATTATAACACCGGGAAATAGTACGCGTCCTAATGTAAATAGCACAATTACAGTGACTTATGTAGGAACTTTAATGAATAATAAGCAATTTGACGCGGGCACCATTACTTATGTTTTAAACCAATTGATTAAAGGTTGGCAGATTGCAGTACCTAAAATAGGAGTTGGAGGCGAAATTAAAGTCTTAATCCCCTCTTCATTAGGGTATGGTTCAGCTGGTGCTGGATCCTCTATTCCAGGCAATTCACCGCTGTATTTCAACATCAAGCTTTCAGCGGTAAAATAATGCCTTTCTGGCCTTAATTTTCAAGTGGTTTCCACTATATTTGCCGACTAAAAATCAGTTAACCAAACTATTATGCAACTCAAAGGATTAGTGCGCTTTTTCGCTATTGCGCTTATTTTAATTTGTATCTACCAATTGTCATTTACTTATTTCGTAAATAAACACGAATCAGCAATGGATGCCAAAGCATCTGCATGGGTAAAGAAATTCACTAAAGCAGATCAGGTATACCCAGGTGACAAGGAAAAACAGTCATTTTATAATGATAGTCTCAACGAATTAAAGAAAACTTATTACAAAAGATTATTAGATAGTACTAAAAGCACCAAATTATTCTTTGGCTTCACCACTTATGGTTCAGCAAAAGAAAAAGAGTTATCCTTGGGCCTTGATTTACAAGGGGGTATGAGCGTAACCATGGAAGTGAGTTTGGATGGTCTAATTAGATCCTTATCAAATTATTCTAAAGATGCCTCTTTCAATACCGCATTAAATAATGCAGTAGCAAGAAAAGCAAACAGTAGTGCCGATTTAATTACCTTATTCATGGAGGAATACAATCGCGTAAGCCCTCAAGGTAAATTAGCCCCATTGTTTGCAAATGCGAACCGCAAAAATGACAATACCCCTAAATTTAATGCATCTAATAAAGAGGTGGAAGCATTTTTAAGAGAAAAATCAAACGCTGCTTTTGAATCTACCATTAATATTATCACAAAACGTATTGATAAATTTGGTCTTGCTTCTCCAAATATTAATCCAAATGCAAGCAAAGGAATTATTAATATTGAACTAGCAGGTGTAACGGAGAAAGAGAGAGTGCGTGCTAATTTACAATCAACTGCCAACTTACAATTCTTTGAGGTATATACTTTTGAAAATAGAGATTTACAAAATGCAATCATTGCTGCAGATAAAGCAATTGAGCTTAGTTTGTCTGGTGTTAAAGATACACTTGGTGCGGCAATTGTTGATAGCACTGTTTTGAGTGCTAACAAAAATCCACTCAAAATATTAAACCTTTCACAGCCCTCTCAGGATCCTAAAAGTGGACAAGTATATTATCCAAGCACCATTGGTTTTGTAGCTAAAAAAGATACTGCAAAATTAAATGCCTATTTAGCTTTACCAGAAGTAAAATCTAAATTTCCTTCTAACTTAGTTTTCATGTATGGCAAAATAGAGGAAGATGTGGACGTGAAAAATAAAGATATCTACCCTTTTTATGCTGTTAAAACTTTAGAAAATGGGCTATCAGCATTAGAAGGTGATATTGTAGAAACTGCTTCGGTAGGTACCAACGAATTAGGTAAGATTGATATTAAAATGAACATGAAGTCTGATGCAACAGCTATATGGGCAAAAATGACACAAAGAAACATTGGTAAACCCATTGCCATTGTTTTAGATAATACGGTTTATTCTGCTCCAAATGTAAATGACGCCATTACAACAGGTAGTTCTTCGATTAGTGGTAACTATACGATTAAAACTGCTCAAGATTTAGTTGACATCTTAAAAATTGGTGCGTTACCTGCATCTGCTAAAATTGTTCAGGAACAATTAATTGGTCCAACTTTAGGAAAGTCTACCGTTCAAGGTGGCTTAATGTCATTTGGAATTGCCTTCTTAGTAATATTCGCCTTAATGTTATTATACTTTAACACTGGTGGTTGGGTAGCTAATATCGCATTGGTATTAAACTTATTATTTACAGTAGGTATCTTAAGCGCTTTAGGATTTACATTAACCGCGCCAGGTATCGCCGGTTTAGTATTAACTATTGGTATGGCGGTGGATACAAACGTAATTATATTTGAAAGAATTAAAGAGGAACTTACTAAAGGCAAGAGCTACCAAATGGCGGTTACGGATGGTTACAAACGTTCTATGTCTCCAGTATTGGATGCACACGTTACTACCCTTTTAACTGCATGTATCTTAGCTTACTTTGGTTTAGGCCCCGTATTAGGATTTGCTACAACACAAATTATTGGTATTTTATTATCCTTATTTTGTGGAATTTTAGTTTCTCGTTTAATTACAGATATCTATGCGAGCAATAATCGTCACTTTGAATATTTCACAAAAATTTCAAGATCTATTTTCAAGCATGCAACATTCAAGTTCATTGAATTCAGAAAGTATGCTTATATGTTGTCGGCTGTAGTACTTGTAATGGGTATTGCTTCTTTCTTCAACGGATTTGATGAAGGTGTTGAATTCTCTGGTGGTAGAAGCTACACAGTTAGATTAGATAAAGCAGTAAATACCGAAGAAGTTAGAGCTGATCTTAAAACTGTATTTGGTGGAGAAGCGCCAATTATTAAAACAATAGATACTAAAAATCAAATTAACATTACTACTTCCTATAAGATCAAAAATCAAGGCAATGCCATTGATCAAGAAGTAGAAGGATTGTTGTTTAAAGGTTTAACAAAATATTTACCAGCTGGAACTACATTCATCGATTTTGAACAAAAATATAAACAAAGTTCTCAAACAGTATTGCCTACAATTTCTGAAGAATTAAAATCTGGAGCAACCAATGCGACCATCTTTGCTTTGATTGCAATTTGTTTATACATATTTATCCGTTTCCGTGATTGGAGATACTCTTTAGGTACTATTTTTTCATTGTTACACGACATATTTGTCACATTGATTGTATTTAGTTTCTTAAGAAAAGTAGTTCCATTCCCATTAGAAATTGACCAGCACTTTATTGCTGCCATTTTAACGGTTATTGGATTCTCAATGAATGACACGGTTATTGTATACGACCGTATTCGTGAAGACTCTAAATTAATGAAAGGATCAGACAATGCTACTGTCATTAACCGTGCCATTAATGAAACATTAAGTCGTACTATTATGACATCATTAACTGTGTTCTTAGTAATCTTAATTTTATTCATCTTTGGTGGTGAAGTAACAAGAGGATTCTCTTTCGCAATGTTAATTGGAGTTATTACAGGTACCTACTCATCTATCTTCGTTGCTGCACCAGTACTGGTTGATTTTGCAAAAAACAAACCATTAGGACGCGCAGAACCAAAAAAGAAATAAACAACAAAATGTTTGATACAAGGCCTCACTTTTAGTGAGGCCTTTTTGTTGCTTGCAATTAGTGGGACTTCATAAATACCTAATCTTCGCCTCACCCTGCGCAATGCTCGAAGGCTCGGCTCAGATTAGAATTTACAAAGCCTATACAATAATTGACCCAACTGCAGTTGTTATCAATTTGAATATTCAAAGATGCAATGATGTAACATGATTCTGAACTTCGAGACAATAGCGTTAAGAAAAGTAATTTTTGAGCCGTTAAAAAACGCTGCATGTTTGAGCACGAAGTGCGAGTTCAGCGTTTTAGGTGATGAAATTACTTTTTAGCGTCATTGGTTCGCGAGAAGAATCTGTTGCATCATGCAATCATTTAGAATATGAAATTGCAAGCAACAAAAAAAGCCTTGAAATAAATTCCAAGGCTTTTTATTATAATGTTAGTAATGATTAAACTGCGAAGCTAGTACCGCACCCGCAGGTGCTGGATGCATTTGGATTTTGAAAAGTAAATCCGCGGCTATTTAAGCCTCCTTGCCAGTCAATGGTCATATTGTATAGGTAAATTTGATGCGCAGCTTCCATGCAACATGGAATGCCTTCAAATACGAATTGCAAATCACCTTCCTTGACAACGTCAAAGCCTAAGACATAAGTCATGCCGGAACAACCTCCCCCTTTTACACCCACTCTTAATTTTTGTTGCTGATCAAAACCAGGCTCACCCATTAAACGAGTTAATTCCTCCACTGCAGGAGCAGTAAAACATACTGGGGCATTTGAAATAGTATCTGTTGACATATCCTTGGGTTTAAGAATACAAAATTACAACAAGTATGGGATATGCCATTTAACTAAAATTTCGAAAATAGGAATATTAAGTGGCGCTTTAACAAGTGATTTTTTCGTAAATTTAACTATGCAAGACAAGGTGAAAAAGACAGACAGTGGAATCCCCATCCAAAAGATATATACCCAACAGGATTTACCCAGCCATTTAGATGGCGAATTAAAGCCAGGCGCCTTTCCTTATACAAGAGGCGTTCAATCCGATATGTATAGAGGTAAGCTATGGACAATGCGTCAATATGCTGGTTTTTCAACTGCCGAAGAAAGTAATAACCGGTATCATTTTTTATTGTCTCAGGGTGTGATGGGATTAAGTGTTGCTTTTGACTTACCCACACAAATTGGGTACGACCCAGATCATAGTTTAGCCGAAGGAGAAGTGGGCAAAGTAGGTGTATCTATTTGTTCCCTAGAAGATATGGAAGTATTGTTTAAAGATATCCCATTAGATAAGATTAGTACTTCTATGACCATTAACTCCACTAGTTTTATCTTACTTGCTTTATATGTAGCTGTGGCTAAAAAAAGAGGCATTGATATTAAACAGTTAGCGGGTACGATACAAAATGATATTTTAAAAGAATACGCAGCTAGAGGCACTTATATATATCCACCCAAACATTCAATGCGTATTATTACGGATATTTTTGAATGGTGTGGCCTGCATTTACCCAAATGGAATAGCATTAGTATTTCTGGATATCATATTAGAGAAGCGGGAAGCACAGCAGTACAAGAAATTGCATTTACATTAAGCAATGGTAAGGCTTATGTAAAAGCAGCTTTAGAAAAAGGATTAGATATAAATGTATTTGGTAAACGCTTATCTTTTTTCTTTAACGCCCATAATAATTTATTTGAAGAGGTTGCCAAGTTTCGGGCCGCCAGAAAGATGTGGGCAGATATTATGAAGGAATTAGGTGCGACCGACGAAAAAGCATTGATGCTTCGTTTTCATACCCAAACAGGTGGTGCCACTTTAACAGCACAACAACCCTTAAATAATATTAGCAGAGTAACCATACAAACATTGGCCGCTGTATTGGGCGGTACACAAAGCTTACATACCAATGGTTTTGACGAGGCATTAGGATTGCCAACACAGGAAGCCGCAAGTATTGCCTTAAGAACGCAACAGATTGTAGCATTTGAAAGTGGCGTAACAGACACCGCCGATCCTTTAGCCGGAAGTTATTTTATAGAAAATCTTACACAACAAATTGAGCAAGATGCATTAGCCATTATTAAGCAAATTGATGATATGGGTGGCAGTGTTCCAGCCATTGAAAATGGATTTATGCAAAATAAAATTGCAGAAAGTGCATATGCTTATCAAAAAAATATAGAGTCGAAAGAAAAAATTATTGTAGGGGTAAATGAATTTATATCTGAAAATACAAGCCATATTCCTATCTTAAGAATTGACGAAAAAATTAGACAAGAACAAATTGAAAAAATACAAAAAATAAAATCCAAAAGAAACCAAGAAAAAGTAGTTCTATGCTTGGCATCTATCAAACAAGCAGCTGTAGACAATCACAATTTAATGCCTGTAGTGATAGAGGCAGTTGAAAATTACTGTACCCTTGGTGAAATTTCTGATACTTTAAGATCAGTATTTGGAGAATACCAAGCTTAGTATTATAAACAACCCAAATTATATACACAACCATAAATATTAAAACATGCGAAAATTACTAATGGTGCTATTGGTAACAAGTTCAATTACCAACTATGCACAAGAGTTACCAAAAAATTATAATGCCTTAATTAAAGAAGTAGAACCTCAATTAATAAGCTGGAGAAGACATTTTCATGAAAATCCAGAATTGTCTAATAGAGAATTTAATACAGGTAAATATATTGCCGAGTTTTTAAAAACTTTACCCAATTTGGAAGTTAGATATCCAGTTGCATCAACAGGTGTAGTAGCAGTTTTAAAAGGGGGCAAGCCGGGTCCTGTTGTTGCATTAAGAGCCGACATTGACGCTTTACCCGTTTTAGAGCGAACCCCTATCCCATTTGCTTCCAAAGTAATTACAGATTTTAATGGTCAGAAGGTAAATGTGAGTCATGCCTGTGGGCATGATTCTCATACAGCCATGTTAATGGCTACTGCTAAAGTTTTAAGTGCTTTACAAAAGGATGTGCCTGGCACAGTTGTATTCTTATTCCAACCTGCAGAGGAAGGAACACCTGGTACGGAAGAAGGTGGAGCAGCATTAATGATTAAAGAAGGGGCTTTGGACAATCCAAAAGTAGAAGCAGTATATGGAATACATATTTCTTCACAAACTCCGGTAGGTACTTTAAAATATAAGTCTGGCGCATTTATGGCATCATCTGATTGGTTCACCATTAAAGTAAATGGAAAAGGAAGTCATGGTTCACAACCTTGGGGAGGCGTAGATCCAATTGCCGCTTCTGCACAAATTATTGAAGGGCTTCAACATATTGTAAGTAGACAAATGGACTTAACAACTGCTCCATTAGTGATTACAGTGGCTACTATTAATAGCGGAGTTCGTTCCAATATCATACCAGAAACAGCAGAGATGACAGGTACCATTAGAACCTTAGATAGTAAAATGCAAGCGGAAGTACATGAAAGAATAAAGCATACTGTACAAACTATTGCAGCAAGTTCTGGTGCGACAGCTGATGTTAAAATTGATACTAAAACATTGGTTACCTATAACGATCCAAGTTTAGTAAAGAAAACATTGCCATCCTTAATTAAAGCAGCTGGTGATGTAAATGTATCAGAATCAACTTGGGTAACAGGTGCCGAAGATTTTTCATTTTACGCTGCAAAAGCACCAAGCTTCTTTTTTAATTTAGGAGCCCTTCCTAAAGGGACAGATCCTAAAAATGCAGGCCCACACCATACGCCTGATTTTTATTTAGACGAATCTGGATTTATAGTGGGGGTAAAAGCATTCACACAATTGGTATTTGACAATGCGATCCCAAAAACAAAATAAAAAATAGTTGGTATACAATTTTTAAAAGGAGTCATGCACATGGCTCCTTTTTTGCTATTTTGAATAGTTCCTCGCTCCAAAAAGTAAACTACCAATACGAACCATATTACTACCTTTTGTAATGGCTAATTGATAATCGGAGCTCATGCCCATACTAAGTATATTAAAATGACCATCTGGAAAAGCGAGTGTTGCTTTATCATAAAAAGATTTAAGCATCGTAAACTCATTGCTTAATAAAGTTTGATCTTCCGAAAAACTAGCCATGCCCATAAGACCTCTAATGCGAATGTTTGAATAATTAGCTACTCTCCCACTTAATAGTAATTCATGTAAAGCAGGTCCATCGAAACCAAATTTTGTTTCTTCGGTAGCAATATGCACTTGTAATAGACAATCAATGACTCTATTGTTTTTTACTGCTTGTTTATTAATTTCTTGTAATAATTTTTCTGTATCCACCCCATGAATTAAATATACAAATGGAGCGATATACTTTACTTTGTTAGATTGTAAATGACCAATAAAATGCCATTGAATATCCTTAGGTAAACTGGCTTCCTTATCCACCAATTCTTGTACATAGTTTTCACCAAAGGCGCGCTGCCCTATATCATACAAGGCTTGCAAATCCTCATTGGGTTTAGTTTTACTTACCGCAACAAGTTGAACCTGATCCTTTAAAAGTTCATTTTGTATGATTTGATATTGTTGGGTATTTACTGCCATAATGAGCATATTGAAATGCAAATTTAATAATAAATACCTTTGGAAATTACCATTATCGCGTAATACTTCGTCCAATTACCATTTTCTGGATCTCACTCGTACCCTCATAAATTTGAGTAATTTTTGCATCTCTCATTAGGCGCTCTACATGGTATTCTTTTACAAAACCATACCCTCCATGAACTTGAACGGCCTCGACAGTCACCCACATGGCAACATCACTTGCATATAATTTTGCCATGGCCGCTGTGGTCGTATAATCTAAGTGATTGTCTTTTTCCCATGCTGCTTTAAAACACAATAATCTAGCTGTTTCAATTTTTGTAGCCATTTCTGCCAATTTAAACTGGATGGCTTGATGCTCATGAATGGGTTTCCCAAATGTTTTTCGTTCCTTACTATATGCTAATGCCAATTCATATGCACCACTTGCTATACCTAATGCTTGTGCTGCAATTCCTATACGACCCCCATTTAATGTTTTCATGGCAAAATTAAATCCAAAACCTTCCTCGCCTATTCTATTTTCTGCAGGAACTTTAACATCCATGAAGGAGACAGCATGCGTATCGCTTCCTCTAATACCCATTTTATTTTCTTTAGCACCCACGGAAACTCCTGGTGTATTTTTTTCTACAATAAATGCATTAATGCCTTTATGACCTTTGGTATAATCGGTTTGTGCAATTACCAAATATACACTTGCCGTTGAACCATTGGTAATCCAGTTTTTGACTCCATTAATAATATAATGGTCACCCTCTTTTACAGCACTGGTATGTTGATGCGTTGCATCACTTCCTGCTTCGGGTTCACTTAATAAAAAAGCTCCAATATATAGTTCTTCGTCTTTAATACCTTGAGCTAGTGGTGTAAGATATTTTTGTTTTTGAGCTTCTGATCCATATTCTTCCAAACCCCAACAGACCAAACTATTATTAACACTCATGGCAACACTCACACTACTATCTACTTTACTAATTTCTTCCATAGCCAATACATAACTTACCGTATCCATACCAGCACCTCCATAGGTAGGATTAGTCATCATTCCTAAAAATCCTAAATTGGCCAATTGTTTTAATTGCTCTTTGGGAACAGTTTGATTTTCATCCCTTTCAATAACACCTGGTAAACATTGTTGTTGTGCAAATTCACGAGCAGCTTGTTGAATCATTAATTGCTCTTCTGTTAATTTGAAATCCATAGAAAAAATAATTTGTATAAAATTACGCTAACATTTGTTAGTTAACAAATAAAAAATAAAACTCTAAAGTGCTAATTACCAGAAAGTTTTTTGGTCACTAATTGTGATAAAACAGACTTATCTAATTCATTCATCGTAGCGGTACTATCCTGTCTAAAATGCCTTTTAAATGCAAGTATCGCGGCCGTGGTATCTTTTACATCATACCCAACCAGGGCTAAGGCGTAAGGCACTGAAATATTATCTTTTAATGGAATAGCAGGATTGGGTTCAGACCACACTCCATACCCTTTATTGGCTAATAAAACCCAAGGAAACTGAATATTGGGATCAATCTTACGAGTAGGTGCAATATCCCCATGACCTATAAAATTAGCCGTTGGAATCTTGTATTTATTTTTCAAAATCGTAAGCAAATTAAGTAGGCTTTCAATTTGTTTAGGTTCAAAAGGTTCAAAACCGTTATTATCAATTTCTATACCAATGGAGCTGGAATTAATGTCGGTATTATTACCCCATTTTGCAACGCCACCATGCCAAGCCCTTAAATAATCGTTTAACATATGATGCACTGTTCCGTCTTTGCATATTACATAATGAGCACTTACTTTAGTTCTTTCCAAAGTAAAAGTGCGCAAGGTTTGTTCACATGCGTTTTGTGCAGTGTGATGAATAATTACAAAATTAGGTTTGCGTAAATCAAAGTTGGTGGTACCCACCCAAGTTGGAGCTGGAATAGAATTTATAGAGTCTGTAATAGCATATGGTTGTGCCATTAATTCCTTTGCCAATTGTTTTGCTTGCTTTTTATATAACTGGTTAGTAGCTTGATATTGAAAAGAATTACAAGCGACCATAAAAAGTGTAATGGAGATGATTGCTGTAAATTTTGAAAATAATTTATTCATGTTTGCAAAAAGTTTGTATAACATCAAGGTAATAAGTTTAATATTTTTTACATGTTTATATGTATAAATAAAATTAGGATAGATCCACACTCGGCTCTTGTTGACTTAAACAATGAAAACTTCCCAACCCCCAAATAATATCAGTTGAGTCTATTCCCACTACTTCCCTTGTTGGAAAACAGCTTTGGATAATTTGCATGGCTTTATCATCTAGCGCACATCGATAAGTTGGCACAATGATATGACCGTTGCTAATATAAAAATTAGCATAAGATGCAGGTAACATTTGACCTTCATAAATTACATCTGCAGGCATAGGCAATTCAACAATATTTAATTGTTTACCATTCACTAAACGCATTTCCTTTAATTCTTTTAAATTTTTTTGGAGTAAATCATGATTTTCAGATAGTACATTGGATTCTACTACGGTAACTACCGTGTCTTCATTTACAAAACGAACGGTATCATCAATATGACCATCCGTATCATCACCAATAATGCCTTCCGAAACCCATAATACCTGCTCTACCCCATAAAAATTACATAAATATCTTTCTATTTGATCCTTACTTAAATCCGGGTTTCTATTGGGGTTTAATAAACAACATTTTGAGGTAAGCACTGTACCTGCACCATTAAAATCTACAGAACCTCCTTCCATAATAATGTTTGGATAAAACACTGGCAGGTCCAATGCCTTGGCAATATGGGTAGGGATTGCATCGTCTAAATCATAAGGTGGATATTTTCCTCCCCATGCATTGATATTCCAATCCACAATAGCCTTAGGTTGTTCCTTATTATTTCTAATTAAAAAACTAGGTCCATGATCTCTGCACCAAGCATCATTGGTGGGATGAATAAAAAATTGTACACGCGATAAATCCACTCCTGATAATTCTAACATTTTAACAGCAGATTGTCGCATTTTATCATTGAGTACATTGATACAAACTCTTTCGGTAGCAGAAACCACTTTAATAAATTCACAATAAGAACTATAAATGGAAGCAATTTTTCCTGGCCAGCTTTCTTCTTTATGTGGCCAGCTTAACCACATTGCTTCATGCTTTGCAAATTCTGCAGGAAAATAATACCCTAATGATTTTGGAGTGGGTGAATTGTTAAGCATTTTCTTCGTCAATATATCTTTTAGTAATGTGTTCGTAAGAATCTATTCTTCTATCTCTTAAAAACGGCCAGTGGGTACGATAGCTATCCGATTTATCGGTATCAATGTCTACCACCGCAACTTCTTCCTGATCATGTGATGCCTTGTATAATAATGTTCCAAAAGGATTACTTACAAAGCTGCCACCCCAAAATTTCATTAATCCATCCTGCTCTAATCCTACTCGGTTAACACTAATCACAGGAACACCATTTGCAATGGCATGACTACGTTGGATTGTTTGCCATGCATT
>CAIOYQ010000218.1 GCA_903862505.1 uncultured Bacteroidota bacterium | reverse complement strand
TGTGTAATGATAGTGGGAGAATTACCAGACCATTATTGCGTGTAAAAGATAATAATATATTGATTACAAATAAAATTTTGAATGATTTAAAAAATAACGAATTAAATTGGGATGATCTATTGACGAATTGCAAGATAAATGATGCGGTTATAGAATATATTGATCCAGAAGAACAGCGTTTCAGTATGATTGCTACAAAACCCAAAAATATTGTAGAAAAGAATGGAAACAATATTTATAAATATACTCATTGTGAAATTCATCCATCTACGATCTTTGGAGTTGTCGCATCTTGTATTCCTTATCCGGATCATAATCAATCGCCGAGAAACACGTATCAATGTGCGCAAGCAAAACAAGCGATGGGTGTTTATGCTACAAACTTTACCGAGAGAATGGACAAAACAGCGTATGTTCTCACTTATCCTACTAGACCATTGGTTGACACGCGTGTTATGAATTTGATTAAATTAAATGAAATTCCATCAGGGTGTAATATTAATGTAGCAATTATGACACATACTGGTTATAATCAAGAGGATTCATTGCTCGTCAATAAAGGATCGATTGATAGAGGATTACTACAAATAACGATTTCACATACAGAAAAAGATGAAGACAAACAAAAAATTAATGGTGATGAGGAAATAAGATGTAAGCCAGACCCTAGTAAAACAAAAGGGATGAAATTTGGCAATTATAATAAGGTCAATTCAAAAGGTCTTGTTCCAGAAAATACATTAATCGAGAATCGCGATATCATTATTGCGAAAGTTACACCCATAAAGGAAAATAGAAATGATCATACAAAGGTCATTAAATATGAAGATGGTAGCAAACAATATCGCACTGTTGAGGAAACATATATAGATAAAAATTATATAGATAAAAACGGGGATGGATATACTTTTGCAAAAGTAAGATTAAGAACTTTAAGACGGCCTGTTATTGGTGATAAGTTTTCATCGCGTCATGGACAGAAAGGTACAGTCGGTAACATTATTCCGGAAGAAGATATGCCTTTTACCAAAGATGGAATTAGACCTGATATTATTATTAATCCACACGCTATTCCATCTCGTATGACAATTGGACAACTAAAAGAAACACTTCTAGGAAAGGTTCTAGTCGAGCTGGGATTGTTTGGAGATGGTACTAGTTTTGGTGACCTAGACGTAAGTACAATTTCACAGAAACTGCTAGAATTAGGTTATGAAGCACATGGTAACGAAATGATGTATAATGGATTAACTGGACAACAGATTGAATGCAGTGTATTTATGGGTCCAGTATTTTACCAGCGTCTAAAACACATGGTGAATGATAAGCAACATAGTAGATCAATTGGTCTAATGGTGAATTTGACCAGACAGCCAGCTGAAGGGCGTTCAAGAGATGGTGGGTTAAGGTTTGGAGAAATGGAACGTGATTGTATGGTGTCACATGGTGCGTCTAGATTTACTAGAGGAAGAATGTATGATGTATCAGATAAATATTCGGTTCATGTTTGTAATAAATGTGGACTTATAGCGTCGTATAATGATAAATTACATATTCA
>CAIOYQ010000217.1 GCA_903862505.1 uncultured Bacteroidota bacterium | reverse complement strand
CGCAACCATTTGCTATTGCACTAGGTGACGAAAGTACAGGCGCAAGCCGTGTAAACCTTGCAGGTGGTATTAACTCATTTGGAACCACCATTGGACCCATTGTAGTGGCCTTCGCATTATTTGGAAGTACCGCAGCTATAACTGATAAAGACATTGTCACATTGCCTTTAAGCAAAGTAGTTTTATTATACACTGCTGTTGGTGTATTATTTATTGTAGCTGCCGCCTTATTTAGATTTTCGAAAAAAGTGCCGGCTGGAATTAATGAAGAAAAAATTGAGCCAGCAAATAAAGCATTAAAATTATTACTAATCATTACTGGCCTATTGATTATCACTTTTACTCCTGTTTTTAAAAGCTATACATCAAAAGAAGCGATTACGATTTTCAATAACCAAAAGAAAATTGACGAACAAAATAACATAATTGATAGTGTTGGCAAAAAAACTACAATACTTGCTGGTGTTAATAATGATGTGATTGGAAACGTTATTGATTCAATACAAAAATTTAAAGTAGCTATCCCTAAAAAAGATAGTCTTTCAATGGCGCATGTATTTGCAGCGAAATTGAATATTAAACCATTACAGGATGAAAACGACAAGCTTAACCACCCATTAGAAACTGAGAGAATGAAATGGCTACTGCTCGCATTAGGTGTTGTTGTGATAGGATTATTATACGCAAATTTTGCCGCACAGAAAAACGAAAATGGTTGGGGTGCTATGAAATACCCTCAATTGGTTTTAGGGATGTTAGCAATTTTCGTTTATGTTGGAGTTGAGGTAGCAATTGGTTCTAATTTAGGAGAACTATTGAAACAAGATGCATTTGGTAATATACCTTCATCTAAAATTGCACCATACATTTCTATTTATTGGGGAAGTATGATGATTGGACGTTGGACAGGGGCAATTGCAGCTTTCGAATTCAAGAAAAGAATAAATCAAGTTTTAACTTTCATAGTTCCTGTTATTGCATTCGGAATTATCATTGGATTAAATAGCGTGGCAAAATATGATATGAGTCCACTTTACATGTATATAGTTTGTGTTGGTATTCAAATTGTTGCTTTCTATTTAAGCCAAAACAAACCAGCGAAGACCTTAATGATATTTAGCTTAATTGGAATAATCGCAATGTTAACAGGGATATTTACAACAGGTAATATTGCAGTTTATGCCTTCTTAATGGGTGGTATCGCTTGTTCAATCATGTGGCCATCCATTTTTTCTCTAGCCGTTGCAGGTTTAGGAAAATATACAACCCAAGGTGCAGCCTTTTTAATTATGATGATTTTAGGTGGTGGTATCATTCCTCCTATTCAAGGTAAATTATCAGACTACCTTCAATCTTCGCATATAGATTCACCAGGCTATGGCATTCATAATTCATTCTGGGTAGCAGTAGTATGTTTTGCTTATATTTTATTCTTTGCGATTGCAGTAAAAGGTATATTAAAAAAACAAGGCATTAATTACGATGACGCTGAAACAAAAGGCGGACATT
>CAIOYQ010000216.1 GCA_903862505.1 uncultured Bacteroidota bacterium | reverse complement strand
GTTCTATTTAATAATTTATCCAATTCAAAGTGATGGGTATCCACCAATTTACGCGCGCGATTAATTAAGTTCTTTGGTAAACCAATTCTCTCCGCAATGGCAAATGTATAAGAGCTACCAGGTTTACCAACCACTAATTGGTAAAGGGGTTCTAATTTTACTTCGTCAAACTGCATGGCTCCATTTACAATTCCTTTATTGTGATTGGCCATTACTTTTAAGTTCAAATAATGCGTTGTCACAATACCCTGTGCATGTCTATGCGATAACTCCTCTAAAATAACCTCGGCAAAAGCACCCCCTAAATGAGGATCCGATCCGCTTCCTAATTCATCAATGAAAAACATGGTTTTACCATTCGCATTTTCAATAAAATGCTTCATATGCATTAAGTGACTTGAATAAGTGCTTAATTCAAAAGCCAAATTCTGTGTATCTCCCAATTGAATAAATAATTGTTTATAAATACCCATTTGAGAGGTAGGGTTCATGGGTACCAATAAACCACTTTGCATCATCACCTGGTTTAATCCCAAGGTTTTCATTGAAACCGTTTTACCTCCTGCATTAGGGCCACTTATAATTAATATTCTTGCTTCATCATCCAAGTGTAAATTAACCGGGATGGTTTTTTTGCCTGATACTTTATTATACAAATACAATAATGGATGATACGCATCAATTAATTGAGAAGTGGCATTGTTTTGCACCATGGGCATATGTGCATTCATGTCAATGGCTAAAATGGCTTTTGAACGTATAAAATCAAAAATACCTACCATTTGAATATAGTTTAATAATAAAGCAGAATAAGGCGAAAGTGTTGCGGTTAATAATCTTAAAACTCTTTGCACTTCTCTTTGCTCATCCTGTTCTAACCCATACAGTTCATTATTTAACTCAATAGTTTCTTCTGGTTCAATGAAAGCAGTTTTACGACTATCACTTTCACCATGTAAGAAACCTTTTACTTGACGTTTGTATTCTGAAAATACGGCAACAACTCTGCGACCGTTGCTAAAACTTTCATCTATATCTGCCGTATATCCAGCCTTCGCTAATTTATGAATGACTTTGTCAAAAATGCGTCTTAATTCCTGGCGCTTTTTATACAATTGCATCCTAATTTTTGCTAATTCATCGGAAGCATTGTCTTTAACATTTCCACGGTCATCTATAATATCATCAATACTTTCAATAATCACTTTCTCGTAATAACTTTCTCCAATGACTTCAAATAAATTGGCATAGGCTTGCTTGCGTTCTGCATCAAACCATTTGTATAAATTACCTATATGATCTACTAAACGTCTCACTAGTAACCATTGTTCTCCAGTTAATTGAGCCCCTGGGATACCTAATAATTTTAAATCCTTTCTTATATCTAATACAAAATCGGTAGGAAAATATTGATTCGCCGATTTAATGTATTTATATTCCTCCGTTTGTCTTAAAGAAGATTGAATGTATTTTAAATGGGTATGGATACGCATTTCTTCCACTAACTCCTTTCCAATATTGGTTTGACAATGCCCTAATAAAATGGTGGTGATTTTATCAAATTCCAATTGGGTTAAGGCATTTTCAGGATAGACTCTCATAGGGCTTAATAGGCAGCAAATTTAGTTAAATAAACATTAACTAGATTTGAACAATTATTGGAATAGATTGTTTTAATTTAGAACATCATTATAAACCTATGAAACCATTTATATCTGGATTACTGCTTTTTACTGCTTTTATTAGTTTTCAGGCATGTGCCCAATCCAAAAAGAACCGTCCAAAAGATAACGCTACAAAAAACATCAACATGACAAATACAGAAACGATTACACTTGGTTCAGGCTGCTTTTGGTGTACCGAAGCCATATATCAAAGACTAGAAGGTGTGGTAAAAGTAACCAGCGGGTATAGTGGCGGTCATGTAGACAATCCCACTTATGAGCAGGTTTGTGATAAAACAACCGGCCATGCCGAGGTTTGTCAAATTGTATATGACACCACTAAAATTAGTTTGGACGACATTTTATCGGTATTCTGGAAAACGCATGACCCTACCACTCCAAATCAACAAGGAAATGATGTTGGGCCTCAATACCGAAGTGCTGTATTTTTTCACAATGACCATCAAAGAGATGTTGCCCAAAAATATATAACTCAATTAACTGCTGCTAAGGCTTGGGATAAACCTATTATTACAGAGGTAACTGCTTTTTCTAAGTTTTACTCAGCAGAAAGCTATCACCAAAATTATTACAATGACAATGCCAATCAGGGGTATTGCAGATATGTGATTGGGCCAAAATTAGAGAAATTTGAAAAGGTCTTTAAAGCCAAGTTAAAAAAGGACTAGAGGGTCATTGCCTATAATACGGATTGAATTATTTCTTATTTTTATAAGATATATCAATCTGTCCCTATGAAATCAATCTCTATCCTATTTTCGTTCCTTATTTTAGGATTATCAGCCACAGCCCAAACAGTTTTTACAAAAGCCGATACATTACGTGGAAGCCTCAATGAAAATAGAGATTGGTTCGATGTTTTGAAATATGATATTCATGTAACCCCAAATTTTGAATCAAAATCGATACAGGGTGTAGTTCTGTGGGATGCAATGGTTGTAAAAATAAATAAACAACTACAAATAGATTTACAACAACCGCTCATCATCGACCAAGTGATCATGATTGTAAATAAAAAAGGGTTGCTAAAAATGGATACCTTGACCTTTACAAGGGATGGTAATATAGCAATTGCGAATCCTACCACTTTATTTCAAATTGGGGATTCGTTTAATTTATTAATCAAGTATCATGGAATACCAATCGAAGCTGTCCGACCTCCTTGGGATGGTGGCTGGATATGGAAAAAAGATACCAATGGGAATCCTTGGATTTCAGTTTCATGTCAAGGTTTAGGTGCTTCTGTTTGGTATCCTTGTAAAGACATACAATCCGATGAGCCAGATAATGGAGCCGTAATAAGCATCCAATTGGCTAAAAAAGATAATATTAAAGCCATAGCAAATGGCAGCATTTATAAAGAAGAAAAATTACTAGCCTCGGATACAACTAGTTTTAAATGGATTGTTAAAAACCCAATCAACAACTACAATATTATCCCCTACATTGGCGACTATGTAAATTGGTATGAAAAATACAAGGGATTAAAAGGCGACTTAGATGTAAACTATTGGGTTTTAAGAGAAGACTCTGTAAAAGCAAGAAAACAATTCACACAAGTACCACAAATGATTAAGGCGTTTGAATATTGGTTTGGCCCCTATCCGTTTTATGAGGATGGTTTTAAAATGATACAAAGCCCTCATTTAGGGATGGAACACCAATCTGCAATTGCCTATGGTAATAAATTTGCCAACGGATATTTAGGTAGAGATTTATCGGGTTCAGGTTGGGGTTTAAAGTGGGATTTTATAATTGTACATGAAAGTGGACACGAGTGGTTTGCTAATAATATTACCACTAAGGATATTGCCGATATGTGGGTACACGAAGGATTTACCAATTATTCAGAAACCTTATTCACTGAATTTTATTATGGCAAAGAAGCAGGTAATGAATATAGTGTGGGTAGCAGAAGAACGATAAGAAATGATAAACCCATTATAGGACAATACGGTGTAAACAAAGAAGGCAGTGGAGATATTTATGCTAAAGCAGGAAGCATGATTCACAATATCAGACATTCCATGAATAATGATAATTTGTTTAGATCCATATTAATAGGATTAAATAAGGACTTCTATCATCAAACGGTGACTACCCAACAAATTGAAAATTATATCTCTAATAAATCTGGAATTAACTTTAGTAAGGTATTTGATCAGTATTTAAGAACTATTCAAATTCCAGTTTTTTCCTTTCAATATGACGAAAAAGAACAAATACTAACTTATCAATGGAAAAATTGTATAGCAGGTTTTGATATGCCATTACATTTTACCTATGCGAGTAAACATTTTGAATTTTTACCTACAGATTACCAGCCTCAAAAAAGATTAATTAAAATTACAAATTTTGATACAAAAACTTTTGCTGAAGAAATAAAGAAGCAATACTACGTAGAGGTGATAATAGAGTAAGCTTTAACTTATTTATTGTTCTCATCAATCCTACCCATGCTAAATAAAGTACGTTGATAAAATGGTTCTGATAAATCACTGATAGTTACCCCTTTCTTAGAAGAGGCATGTACAAATTTATTATTACTCAGGTAAATACCAACATGTGAAACCTTGTTAGGCCCTTGGGTTTTAAAAAATATCAAATCGCCTTCCTTTAGTTCGTTCCAATTTATTCTTTTACTTTGCGCATATTGCTCCGCTGCAGTTCTATTTAATTTTTTATTAAATGTAACCTGCATCACATCTAAAGCAAAGTAAGAACAATCTACCCCATTCTTAGTACTTCCTCCGTATACATAGGGTGTGCCAATCCATTCATCTATCTTTTTTAGTAAGGTGATGTTGGTAATAGATTCTACAGGCACATCTACAAGGATAGAATATTTTAATTGCAACCAATTTGTTTTTTCAATATCCGTTAGATTATCGGGCATTTTATCTAATGGTTTGCTATCAAGTGGATCTATCTCTTCAATACCAATGGATGCGTTATTGATATATACTTTCCCAGGTGTTACCGATAAGTTTTCTAAAAACTCAATATTGGCAGTTTTAGTATTTGTAGCCCTCGGGCTTGGCTTTACTTTTTTGGTCATATTTTGTAGTGTTGTACAACTTCCAAAAAATACGACTACCATCATAAAACTGAGGTTATATAATAAAGTTTTTAATTGCATGGTATGCAAGTTAAGCCAAGATGCTCGAAATAAACTTAAAAGCAGCCATTTTTAACCATTTTTTGTGGAAAATTAGCTCATTTTAAACCCCTCTTTTTATCGATATTTGCGTACTTAGTCTCTATCCAATTATGCCAACTTTTTCCCATTTACACGTTCATACACAATATTCCCTTTTAGATGGTGCTGCTTCTATTGATAAACTCTATCAAAAAGCAATGACCGATAACATGCCAGCTTTGGCTATTACCGATCATGGAAATATGTTTGGTGCTTTTAATTTTGTGAACCAGGCTTGGAAAAAAACAAAAGTAGTTGGAAAAGATAAAAATGGAAATGACATTTTAGAACCTGTGGTGAAACCCATTGTAGGTTGTGAATTTTATATGGTAAAGGATAGACATCAAAAAACATTTACCAAAGAAAATAAAGACGATCGTTTTCACCAAGTATTACTCGCAAAAAACGCCATTGGATATCAAAATCTAATAAAGTTAACTTCTCTTGGGTACATAGAGGGAATGTATAGTAAATATCCAAGGATTGACAAGGAATTAATTTTACAATACCATGAAGGGATCATCGCAACTACCTGTTGTATAGGTGCGCATGTGCCGCAATATATTTTAAGACATGGTGAAGAAGCCGCTGAAAAAGAATTTAAATGGTGGTTTGATATTTTTGGAGATGACTATTATATAGAATTACAAAGACACCAAATTCCTGAGCAAGAAACGATTAATGCTACTCTATTAAAATTTGCAAAAAAATTTAAAGTCCATGTCATTGCAACCAATGATAGTCACTATGTAAATGAGGACGATGCCAATGCACATGATATTTTATTATGTGTGAATACCGGAGAGAAACAAAGTACCCCTGGCTTTGATGACTTTGTAAATGATGAGCTACAAATTAAAAACCGAAGGTTCAAGTTCCCAAACAATAAATTTTATTTTAAGACACAAAATGAAATGATCGAATTGTTCAGTGACATTCCCGAAGCCATTGACAATACAAATGCCATTGTTGATAAAGTGGAAGTACTGAATTTAAAGAAAGACATTTTGCTCCCCGCCTTCCCTATCCCCAAGGAGTTTAAGATTCACAAGGATGCCAATATGAATCAGTGGGAATTCTTAAAACATATTACTTGGGAAGGTGCTCATAAGAGATATCCAGAAATTACCGCTGAATTACAGGAGCGTATCGACTTTGAATTATTCACCATACAAACCATGGGATTTGCAGGCTACTTTTTAATTGTAAGTGACTTTATAAAAGCAGGACGTGAAATGGATGTATTTGTAGGTCCGGGTCGTGGATCGGCTGCAGGAAGTGTGGTTGCCTATTGTATTGGTATTACCAATATTGATCCCATTAAGTACCAATTACTATTTGAACGTTTCTTGAATCCAGACAGAAAGTCCATGCCCGATATTGATACGGACTTTGATGATGAAGGACGTCAAAAAGTAATTGATTATGTAGTAGAAAAATATGGTAAGGAACAGGTTGCCCAAATTATTACTTACGGTACAATGGCTGCGAAAAGTAGTATAAAGGATGTTGCACGTGTAATGGACTTGCCATTGTCTGAATCCAACTTATTAGCCAAGTTAGTACCCGATAGACCAGGTACCGAACTAGGCCGTTGCTTACATGCACCATTAACTGCAAAAGAAGGGGATAAATCCTTGGCAGAAAAAGAAGGGTACCAATCCGAAGATATTGACAACATCAAAAAATTAAGAGAAATTTATAAGGGTACCGATTTAAGATCTATCGTTTTACATGAAGCCGAAAAATTAGAGGGTTCTATTAGGAACACAGGCATTCATGCAGCAGGCATTATTATTGCCCCTCAGGATTTAACGGAGATTATGCCCGTGGCCACTTCCAAAGACTCTACCCTTTGGATTACTCAAATTGAAGGTTCTGTAATTGAAGAAGCAGGTGTAATAAAGATGGACTTTTTGGGATTAAAAACCCTTTCTATTTTGAAGACAGCACTGGAGTTGATTAAACAAAATCATGGCATTAAAATAGATTTGGATACCATTCCCTTGGATGATGAAAAAACTTTTCAATTATATCAAAAAGGGGAAACCAATGCTACCTTCCAATTTGAATCGGTGGGAATGCAAAAATATTTACGTGATTTAAAACCGGATAAATTTGCGGACTTGATTGCCATGAACGCTTTGTACCGACCAGGTCCAATGGCATATATACCAAATTTTATTGAACGTAAACATGGCCGTGAGTTTATCAAATATGATTTACCTGAAATGGAAGAATATTTGTCAGATACTTATGGTATTACTGTGTATCAAGAACAGGTAATGTTATTAAGCCAAAAAATTGCTGGCTTTACCAAAGGAGATGCAGATGTGTTGAGAAAAGCGATGGGTAAAAAGCAAAAATCGGTATTGGACAAAATGAAAGCCCAGTTTGTTGCAGGGGCTGTTAAAAATGGACATCCTGAAAATGTATTAGATAAGGTTTGGACCGACTGGGAAGCCTTCGCACAATACGCCTTTAATAAATCACACTCTACCTGTTATGCCATGGTGGCTTATCAAACAGCTTATTTAAAAGCGCATTATCCTGGCGAATACATGTCGGCTGTTTTAAATCATGCAGGAAGTATAGATAAAATTACCTTCTTCATGGAAGAATGTAAAAGAATGGGCATCAAAGTATTGGGGCCAGACATTAATGAATCTTTAAAAGGTTTTTCAGTTAACAAACAAGGTCAAATTAGATTCGGATTAGGTGGATTAAAAGGGGTTGGTGAAGCGGCTATTGAAGCCATTATTATAGAGCGGGATAAAAGCGGTCATTTTTTAGATATGGTAGACTATATCAAAAGAGTATTGTCTCGAGCAGTGAATAAAAAATCTTTAGAAAGTTTGGCTTATTCCGGCACTTTTGATTGTTTTCCAGAATACATTAGAGCCCAATATTTTCATGTTGGAGATGGAGATAGAGTGAATGGATTAGAAAAACTGATTCAATTTGCGCAAGCTACCCAAGCAATGAGTACAGGTACCACCAATACCCTATTTGGTGACCTTCCTTCGGCCATGCAAGTGCCTGTTCCAAAATTAGCCGTATGTGAGCCTTGGACTTTGACCGAAACCTTAGAACATGAAAAGGATGTAACGGGTATTTTTATGAGTGGACACCCATTAGATCATTTTAATTTTGAAATGCGACACTATCATTTCACTAATATCATTGACTTTAATGAAGTAAGAGATAATTTAGCGGTTCATCCTAATAATTTGGGTAAACCCTTTAAACTAGCAGGTTTAATCACCGATGTTCAACATAGAATTACAAAAACAGGCAAGAATTTTGGTTCCTTTGTGATAGAAGATTTTACTAGTAAAACAGATTTTATTTTATGGAGTGAGGATTATGTGAAATTTCAAAACTATCTAGAAGTTGGACAAAAAGTATATATCAACGGATCCTTTAGAACGCGTTTTAATCAAGCCAATAATTTTGAATTTAAAATTCAATCCATGTCTCTATTGGAAATGGTAAAACAAAACCAAACCAGATCTATTGAAATTACTTTACACCCTGCTCATTTAAATGAAGAAATTATTACTTTCTTAGAAAAGAATTTGAAACAGAATCCAGGAAAATCTTCCTTTAAAGTAACTTTTATTGAGCCTAGGGAACAAATAGCGGCAAGTTTACTAACCCTTGAAAAAGGATTTTTAATGAACGACGAATTGGTAGAATTTTTGGACAAGACCCCTGAATTAGGGGTAAAAGTGAACCTAGTCACCTAATATGCGCCTTTGGCAGAAAATTTGTCCCCAATGACAAACTGAATAAGTGGAAAAGTCAAATGGGCAGGTATAAAAGTTTGGAACTAATTTTGATCTATACTAATCATACAATAACAAATTAAATTAAACAATATGGCTTTAGAATTTACAGATGCGAATTTTCAGCAAGTAGTAATGGAAAGTGATAAACTTTCTGTAATTGATTTTTGGGCAGAATGGTGTGGACCTTGTCGTGCAATTGGACCAGTTATCGAAGAATTAGCAGTTCAATATGAAGGCAAAGTAAATATTGGTAAAGTAAATGTGGATGTTAATCCTAACCTTAGTATGAACTTTGGTATTACTTCTATCCCTGCTATCCTTTTTGTAAAAGGTGGTCAAGTGGTAGATAAGCAAATAGGTGCTGTTCCTAAAGCGGTATTAGACAAAAAAATCCAATCACATTTATAGTACCTCTATATCTTAAAGTATTTACCTAAATCCTGCTAATTAGCAGGATTTTTTTTATCTTGAAGCTTATAAAATTCAAAGATGGATAAATTTCAAGGGCTTATAGGAGTATTATTAATTTTAGGGATTGCATTCCTATTCTCTAATAACAAGAAAAGGATAAACTATAGATTGGTATTCAGTGGCTTAACGCTACAGTTGGTTATTGGGCTACTAGTTTTAAAAATCCCTGCGGTCACTAATTTTTTTCAAATTTTGGGTAAGGGAATGGGAAAAATCGAACAGTTTTCTCGACAAGGAGCTGCCTTTGTATATGGTGGAATATCTGCCACTACGCCAACAGGGGTAGCGGATTTTACCAATGGTGGCTTTGTATTTGCATTTAATGTAACTGCCACTATTATTTTAGTATGTGTATTAGTAGCCTTATTATATCATTTTGGAGTGATGCAAAAAATAGTTGCCGTAATTGCAAAAGCCATGAATTTTATTATGCGCGTAAGTGGAGCGGAAGCGCTGAGTAATGTAGCCAGTGCCTTTGTGGGTCAGGTAGAAGCGCAGGTAATGATACGTCCTTATTTACCATCTATGACTAAAAGTGAAATTTTAGCCAGTATGAGTGGTAGTTTGGCTTGTATTGCTGGAGGTATATTAATTGTATATGCTAATATGGGCGCGCAAGCTGGGATGGATTTGGCACCTAAATTAATTACAGCAAGTTTAATGGCAGCACCTGGTGCCTTAGTAATTGCAAAAATACTGTTTCCAGAAACAGAAGCGTCTCAAACCATGGGTAAGGTTAAATTAGAAGTAAAAAGTCAGTATAGTAATACGATCGATGCGATTACACATGGTGCTGGGGAAGGTTTTAAAATTGCCATGAATGTAATTGCCATGTTAATTGGATTTATTGCATTAATTGCATTGATTGATTGGAGTCTGATAAAAATTGGTCATTTATTTAACAGTAATTTAGATTTGAGTTTGAACTACTTATTTGGAAAATTATTTTACCCAATGGCATGGGCAATGGGAGTTCCCAATGCAGATATTCAAAATGCAGCAACATTGTTAGGTCAAAAATTAACCATTAATGAATTTGTCGCTTTTAAAAGTTTAACAAGTAAGGCGGTACCTATTGTAACTGAAAAAGGACTGTTTATTGTGAGTATAGCTATTTGTGGTTTTGCCAACTTTAGTAGTGTGGGAATGTTAATTGGAGGCATTGGCGAATTGGCCCCCACAAGACGTAAGGACTTAGCAGAATTGGGCTTAAAAGCATTATTAGCAGGTACACTAGCCTCCTACTTGTCTGCAAGTATTGCTGGGATATTAATTGGTTAATATTAGTGCCAAATTGTGTCTATAATTTGTAACTTTGCGCTACTAATTAAGTAGGTATGAGTACGAAGCAAATTCAAGTGATTATTGGTGCAGAAAAGGATAGCCGTTTACAAGAAATAGGTAACAAAATAATTAAAAACGAACGCCTTGTTTTTGACGAAGGTGTTTATTTATTTGAAAAAGCATCCCTGCCCTATGTAGGTGCATTGGCCAATTGGAAAAGAGAATCTTTACACGGCAATAAAACATATTTTAATAAAAATTTTCATATTGAGCCTACCAATGTTTGTGTATTCTCTTGTAAATTTTGCTCTTACTCCAAATTATATGCACATAAGGAAGAAGGCTGGGAACTCACCATTGATCAAATGTTGGATATTGTTAAATCATACGATGGTAAACCAGTAACCGAAGTACATATTGTAGGTGGTGTGCATCCGAAATTAACCCTTACCTTTTTCTTGGAATTAATGCGCGCTATAAAAGCCCATCGTCCCAATTTACACATCAAAGCATTCACCCCTGTTGAATTGGAATATATGTTTCGCAAGGCCAATGTAACTACTAAAGAAGGTATGCGATTAGCACATGAAGCTGGACTAGATTCATTACCTGGAGGTGGCGCAGAAATATTTCATCCTGAAATTCGTGAACAAATTTGTGCTGACAAAGCAACAGCAGATCAATGGTTGGAGATTCATGAAACTGCACATGAACTAGGCATGCATAGCAATGCCACTTTATTGTATGGACATATCGAAAAATATGAACACAGAATTGATCATATGGAACGCCTCCGTCAATTACAAGACAAGACAAAAGGCTTTAATACATTCATTCCACTCAAGTTTAGAAATGAAGGGAATGATATGAGTCACGTACCAGAATCAACCATGGCGAATGATTTAAAAATGTACGCAATCTCCCGTTTATATTTAGATAATTTTCCGCATGTGAAAGCTTACTGGCCAATGCTGGGTAGAGATATTGCTCAACTAACACTAAGTTATGGTGTAAATGATATTGATGGAACCATTGACGATACAACAAAAATATATTCAATGGCAGGTAGCGAGGAACAAACCCCTGCGATGACAACCGAACAATTAGTTTCACTAATTAAACAAGTGCATAGACAACCTATTGAAAGAGGAACTTTATATGATGTGATTAAAGATTATTCCAATCACGAATTTGTAGAAGGAGAATTATAAGCGCTAACATTCTGCAAGTGCAATAGGAATTTGTATAGCTAATCCACCGTCGGCGGTTTCTTTGTATTTAACACTCATATCTAGTGCAGTATTCCACATGGTTTTAATTACTTTGTCTAAACTAACCAAAGCAAAGTCGGGTTTACTTTGCATTGCCAATTGAGCAGCTGTAATGGCTTTGATGGCACCCATCGTATTTCTTTCTATGCAAGGTATTTGAACTAAACCGCCTACTGGATCACAGGTTAATCCTAAATGATGTTCCATGGCAATTTCAGCCGCCATTAAACATTGCTTTTGATTTCCTCCTAATAATTCTGTTAAAGCCGCAGCAGCCATAGCCGATGAAACGCCAATTTCTGCCTGGCACCCACCCATTGCCGCAGAAATGGTTGCACCACTTTTAAATAATGCGCCTACTGCACTTGCGGTCATTAAAAAATTCCTAATATCAGAAGGGGTATTTTTATTGCAAAAAATTTGAGCATACATTAACACTGCTGGAATTACCCCTGCTGCCCCGTTTGTTGGAGCAGTAACCACCCTTCCAAAGCTTGCATTTTCTTCATTTACCGCTAAGGCAAAACAACTTACCCAATCTAATATGTATCTAAAATCATTGCCTCCTTTTTTTATTTGATCCATCCACTCCTGCTCATTTTGATATTCATTTTGATTTAATAATTGTTTGTTTAAATCAAAAGCACGTCTACGTACTTGAAGGCCTCCAGGTAAAACACCATCGGTCTTACAACCCTTGTAAATACAATTAAACATCGTTTGCCAAATATGATCTAAGTTTTCATTAACAGTATTTTCGGACAAAATAGTTTTTTCGTTTTCTTTTACCACTTCACTAATTGACATGCCTGTTTTCATGCACCAATGTAATAATTCCTCGGTGGTATAAAAATCAAAAGGAATTTCTATACTTGATTTTATATTTGTATCAACCGTAATTATGTTCATACTGGCATCTAATGCATCCGAAAATTCAATAAATCCTCCCCCAATTGAATAATAAGTATAAGTGAATGTATCACTGCCAACTGTTACTAAAAATTGTAAGGCATTGGGATGATGTGCAAGTGATTGATCTCTTAAAAACATTAAATCGGTTTCTATATTAAAATTGACAGCATGTAGTCCATTTAATACAATTGATTTTGTCTTTTTAATTTCCTCAATTTTAGTTGAGATCAGATGAATGTCGGTGGAGATTGGATTTTCTCCTAATAGGCCCATTAAAACTGCCATATCTGAACCGTGGCCTTTACCCGTTTTTGCCAAGGAACCGTAAAGAAGAATTTGAATATGTGTAATTTGGGCAATCTCATTTTTTAATTGAAATTGTTGCATACAATGAAGCGCTGCCTTCCATGGGCCCAATGTATGGGAACTTGAAGGTCCCACACCAATTTTAAACATATCAAAAACGGAGATAAACTTTTCCATATACTTAGACAAATGTATGTTAGTTTTTAATACATTTGAATATGAAATTTTCAATAATCACCTTTTTAGTCCTTGTGTTGACATTCAATGGTCAAGCGCAAGTAAATACGCAATTACTGGAAAACCTCATGAAACAGCGGCCGGAAATGTTTGGTGAAATCATCAATCATCCTAATGAATACAGATTGCAGTTATTTTATACCCAAATAGATAGAGATCAGTATAATATCCCTCATTTTAAAGAATATAGTTACCGATTAAATCCAAATGAATATTTCTACCCTGCAAGTACCGTAAAAATGCCTTTAGCTATAATGGCATTAGACAAAATAAATAATTTAAACATTCCTGGATTTACAAAATCGAGCACTTTATATTATGACAGTATTGCAGCAAGACAAGAAACTATATACAACAACCCATATGCAGTAAATGGAAAACAAACAATAGAACAAGCTATTAAAGAAATATTTTTAGTAAGTGATAATAATGCAGCCAACAGATTATTTGAATTCATTGGACAAGAAAATATTCACAAAAAATTAGCTGAAAAAGGATACAAGGATGCCTATATAAGAAATAGACTAGAATTAGGACGAACACAAGAAGAAAGTAGACAAACACAGGCCATCGATGTATTTGATGATAATGGTAAAAATATTTATCATATAAATAATCAATACAACAAAGAACCCCTTCCTAATTACAATGCTTTCTTAGGAAATGGGTATTTAAATAATAGGGATTCTCTTATAAATGCTCCGTTAGATTTTTCCGTAAAAAATAGAATTTACTTAAACGACTTACATCATATATTACAATCGGTCATTTTTTATGATCAAACACCAAAGGAAAAACAATTTAATCTTACCAAAGAGGATCGGGAATTCCTTTTAAAATGGATGCATACCCTTCCAACGGAATCTCAATATCCAACCTATGATACCGTTGATTACTGGCCTGCTTATTGTAAGTTCATGTTAATGGGTTCAGAAAAAGGCCCCATTCCTCCAAATATTAAAATATTTAATAAAGTGGGTGATGCCTATGGATTTTTATTGGACATTAGCTATATCATAGACCCTGTTAATAAAGTGGAATTCATGTTAAGTGGCGTCCTATATTGTAATAAGGATGGTATTTTAAATGATAGTAAATATGATTACGATACGGTAGGGTTTCCATTTTATAAAAATATAGGCCAACTCATTTATGATTATGAACTAAAAAGAGAAAAGAAGTATCTCCCCAATTTTGACACCATTCTACCCTAATAGTTACGCTCACATTGACTATTGCTAGATATTCACAAATAGCAGTTTAAATGCTGAACAATTAAATGAACCTAAAAGCCTAAAACTTACAGGCGTTTGCGAATAATTTGCGAAATTTACAATACAAATTATACACCATGATATTATCTTCTTTATTAAATCGTTTTAGTGAGCCAGAAACTTTAAAAATGGCTAAGTTAGGTCGTGAATTAAGAGCGCAGGGAATTGATGTGATTGATTTAAGTTTAGGTGAACCAGATTTTGATACGCCTCAACATATAAAAGATGCTGCCATTAAAGCAATTAATGATAACTGGTCCCATTATACACCAGTAGCAGGTTTTTTAGATTTAAGAGAAGCGGTTTGTGCTAAGTTAAAAAGAGACAATAATCTGGACTATAAACCAGAACAAATTATAACTTCTACAGGCGCCAAACAAAGTTTAGCGAACGCCATTTTAGCATTAGTAGACGATGGGGATGAAGTAATTATCCCTACCCCTTATTGGGTTACGTATTCCGAGTTGGTTAAAATTGCAAGAGGTAAAGTAGTTGAAATAAGAACAAGTACGGAAGCAAGTTTTAAAGCAACGCCTGCTCAAATTGAAGCAGCAATTACCCCTAAGACGAAAGTATTTATGTTTTCTAGCCCATGTAATCCTAGTGGTGCAGTATATAGCAAGGAGGAATTAAAAGGCATTGCCGATTTATTTAAAAAATATCCGCAAATCACTATTTTGTCAGATGAAATTTATGAATACATCAACTTTGTTGGAAAGCACGAGAGCATCGCTCAATTTTCAGCTATCAAAGAACAGGTTGTTGTAATTAACGGATTAAGCAAAGGTTTTGCCATGACCGGTTGGAGATTAGGTTATACTGCCTCAAATATTGAAATTGCAAAAGCAATGGAAAAATTACAAGGACAGTTTACTTCTGGTACTTGTTCTATTACACAAAAAGCTGCGGTAACCGCATTAGTAGGTGATTTGAAACCATCTTTAGAAATGACCGAAGAATTTACGCGTCGCCGTACCACAACTTTAAAATTAGTAAGTGAAATGGAAGGATTTAAATGTTATGCACCAGAAGGCGCATTTTATGTATTCCCTGATGTAAGTGCTTATTTTGGAAAATCGGACGGTACACAAACCATTGCAAACGCTGCAGATTTTAGCATGTATTTATTAAATACAGCACATGTATCTTCTGTAATGGGTGATGCATTTGGAGAACCAAATTGCGTACGTTTTTCTTTTGCCAATAGCATGACCAATATTGAAAGGGCTTGGGCAAGGATTAAAGAAGCCTTGGCTAAATTAAAATAGTGACTCCAGAGAAATTTGAAATGTTTGAAAACAGGTTGCTTAAAAATTATAAGCACCGTCTTAAACAAGCAAAGCGTTTAAACTTAACTTGTTGGAGATTGTATGACCATGACCTTCCGGAATTTCCCATTTGTGTTGAATTTTACGAAGACTACATTTATATTGCCGAATACAATCGTCGTCATGCTTTAAACGAAGAAGAACATCTGGCTTGGTTTGAAACGACCAAAGGAATCATATCCACCATGACAGGCATACCAATCGATCATATGTATGTGAAATTGCGTAAAAGAATGTCACATAGAGAAGGCCAATATGAAAAAGAAGAAGTAACCGAGTCTAAAATTATCACTGTTCAAGAAAATGGACATAAATTTTTAGTGAATTTGACAGATTACTTAGATACGGGCTTATTCTTAGACCATAGAATTACAAGGCAAATGGTCGCAACAGAAGCCAAGGATAAACACTTTTTGAACTTATTCAGTTATACCAGTTCTTTCTCTGTATACGCTGCAGCTGCAGGGGCAAAGACCGTTACATCGGTTGACTTATCTAAAACCTATTTGTCCTGGAGTGAAGAGAACTTTGAAACGAACTTTTTAAAAAGTCCAGTAGGTTACCAATTTATTCATGCGGACGTAAAGCAATATTTAAAAACATTGCCTGCCAATTATTATGATTTAGTAGTAATGGATCCACCTACTTTTAGCAATAGTAAAAGAATGAAGGATATTTTAGATATTCAAAGAGACCACGTAGAACTGATCAATGACGTTTTACGGGCCATGAAGCCTGGTGGAATTTTATATTTTAGCACCAACTTTACGCAGTTTATTATTGATTCAGAAAACATTCATAGTAACCAAATAAAAGATATCACAAAGGCCACTACCCCATTTGATTTTGAAGGCAGATTAAAAAGATGGTGCTATAAGATTATAAAGTAGCTAGTATTTTTTCGTTCAATTCGATTACTTGTGGTAACACTAATTGTTGATCATCATTGATAATGACCCAATCACATAATTTCATTTTAAGAGATTCCTCAATTTGGTGCATCATTCTCTTTTCCACTTCTTCTTTGGTGCAATGATCACGTTTCATCACCCTATTTATTCTCAATGATTTTGGTGCACTCACCCCAATTATTTTATGTGCGCCGAAGCTTGAGCCTGATTCAAAAAACAAGGCAGCTTCTTTAATTACATAAGGTGCTGTTTGCACTGCGGCCCAATCCAATGCAGCTTGAATGGTAATGGGATGAACAATGGTATTTAATTGTTCCAATTTAAAAGGATCTGAAAAAACTATTTTTGATAAATAAGAACGATTTAATATTTCAATAGGTGTAACTGAATGCTGCTTAATTTCAGATTTTATATATACTTCGTCTCCGAATGCAGCGATTAATTTTTCTTTGATCACCGAACTCGTATTCATAATATGCTTAGCAGTACTGTCTGCATCAAATACAGGTACGCCCAAATTTGCAAAAATCTTCGCAATGGTTGACTTACCTGAACCAATTCCACCTGTTAAACCAATAATAACTGCCATGTAATTAATATGTCTTCTAAAGTTAAGTTAATTTTAAATATAAAAAATCCGAAATAAGTTTCCTAATGCTAGGATTCCTATTTCGGATTCAATATTATTTAGGGTATATTATTTACTAATTGCTTGAGACCATTCTAAGCTAATAGAAGATCTTTCAATTTTAATATAACTACCAGGACTAACTTCTAATTGTACCGTGTTATCTTCATTCACCTTATTGATCGTACCGTGAATACCTGCAATAGTCACTACTTTGTCTCCTTTTTGCATATTGTCAATAAACTTTTTTTGCTCTTTTGCTTTTTTAGCTTGTGGGCGAATCATGAAAAACCAAAACACTACGATAATTCCACCTAACATTACCAACTGAAATGTTCCTCCGCCTTGTGGAGCTTGTAATAAAATTGTTGTCATTTTTATTTGTTTAAATTAATTTGAATTTTTGTAAGCGATTCCGCTGAGTACAAATATAGGTTAAAATACTATTTGCCCTTATGGCTTACTTTTTGAATTTTACCGTTTCCCACCAATTCCTTATGTATACTATCTAAAATACCATTTACAAAATGGCCGCTTTGTTCTGTGCTATACTCTTTAGCTAAATCAATGTATTCATTAATACTAACTTTGGTAGGGATGGTATCAAAATAGACTAACTCACATACCCCCAATCTTAGTAATATCATGTCAATCATGGCAATACGTTCAGGATCCCAGTTTTTTAATTTTGGCTTAATAATATCCTCTGCGATGGTTTTTTTGTCTATTGCCGTTTCTAATAAATCGGTGGCAAACTTCATCTTCTCATCCCCTACTAAATCCAAAAAGTGAACAGAACCCGGTTTTTGAATATAATTCAACACAAAACCAATCATCATATCCCCTTCATCTTCCCAATTGGTAAAATGCTCCTCAATAAAGTCCATGGTATTTTCTGAACCTAAAATGATGGTTCCAAAAATGAATTTTAATATTTCTTTTTCCTTGGCTTTGTCTCTGCTTTCTTCGGCGATATATGCCTTGTATTCGCTAGACTCCACTAATTGTCTAAATAAATTCTTTACTAAATCCCCCTTAATCCACTGGTGCGGCTTTATTAATTCTACTGCTTTTTTAAACCCTTCCAACTCCATTGTTTGCCAAACAACAGTATTGCCTGCAATTTTAATATTAACGGATAAATCGGCTTGATTGGGAAGGTTTTTAGAGGAACGCTGTTGTGATTCCACCTCGGCATATAGAGCCACTTGATGGATTAAATGAACCAAGAAAACGAACAAATTTCGAGTTTTGTCAAATTCATTAATAAGTAATGCGTTAGAGGTACCTTGAATATTGGATTCTAGCATGTATAAAACCTGCATTACTTTAATTCGGATATTTCTTCTGTTCATCATATTAATAAGAGCTATAAGGCGGGCAAAGCTATTCAAATAATTCCGTAAAAACTGACATTTTTTACATAAATAGGTACAAAACCATCAAATTTAAGGTTAGATTTGCCACCCTTGTATACCTATGTAAAGCATTACTGCTATTTTGACTTATTTAATCAGAAAAAAAGTCACTGGCACGATTCTAGCTTCTTATTAGGTACAAACATTAATTATTAAACCAAAAACGATAAAGTATGGCTAAGAGTACGGCTAAAAAAGTAAACATTACGCCTTTACACGACAGAGTAATTGTTATGCCTGCCGCTGCTGAAGAGAAAACAGCTGGAGGAATCATTATCCCAGACACCGCAAAAGAAAAACCACAACGTGGCGTTATTGTTGCTGCAGGTCCAGGTAAAAAAGACGAACCAGTTTCAGTTAAAGTAGGTGATACCGTTTTATATGGTAAATATGCTGGAACTGAAATTCAAATTGAAGGTCAAGATTTATTGATCATGCGTGAAAGTGATATCTTGGCCATTGTATAAATTATACATGACCAACCTATCCTATTCAAATTAATTAACAAATAAAATAACTTTATATGTCAAAAATGATTTTTTTCGACTTAGAAGCGAGAAATAAAATGAAAAAAGGTGTTGACACTTTAGCCAACGCTGTGAAAGTAACTTTAGGGCCAAAAGGTCGTAACGTAGTAATTGAGAAAAAATTTGGTTCTCCATCTATTACTAAGGATGGGGTTTCTGTTGCTAAAGAAATTGACTTAGAAGATCCTATCGAGAATATTGGTGCACAAATGGTTAAAGAAGTAGCAAGCAAAACAGCTGATCAAGCTGGTGATGGTACCACTACGGCTACTGTTTTAGCACAAGCAATTATTGGAGAAGGTTTAAGAAACGTAACTGCTGGTGCAAATCCAATGGATTTAAAACGTGGTATTGATAAAGCAGTTGAAAAAGTAGTAGCAAGTTTAAAAGCACAATCTCAAACTGTTGGTAACGACGCTAAAAAGATTGAGCAAGTGGCTTCTATTTCTGCAAACAATGACAATGAGATTGGTAAATTAATTGCGCTTGCAATGAGCAAAGTGGGTAAAGAAGGTGTAATTACGGTGGAAGAAGCAAAAGGAACGGATACCACTGTTGATGTTGTGGAAGGAATGCAATTCGATCGCGGATATGTTTCTCCTTACTTCGTTACCAATAGCGAAAAGATGGAAGCTGAAATGCAAAATCCATATATCTTAATTTATGACAAGAAGATTTCTGCAATGAAAGATATCTTACATATTTTAGAGAAAGTTGCACAAACAAGTCGTCCACTGGTTATTATCGCCGAAGATTTAGAAGGTGAAGCAATGGCTACATTGGTGGTGAATAAATTACGCGGTACCATTAAAGTGGCTGCTGTAAAAGCCCCAGGATTTGGTGATAGAAGAAAAGAAATGTTAACAGACTTAGCGATCCTAACTGCCGGAACTGTAATTAGCGAAGAGCAAGGATTTAAATTAGAGAATGCCGACTTAACTTATTTAGGTCAAGCATCTTCTATTACGATTGATAAAGATAACACTGTGATTGTTGGTGGAAAAGGTAAAAAAGCGGATATCACAAGTCGCGTAAATCAAATTAAAGCTCAGATTGAGAATACAACTTCTGATTACGATAAAGAAAAATTACAAGAGCGTTTAGCGAAATTAAGTGGTGGTGTAGCTGTACTTTATGTAGGTGCTGCCACTGAAACAGAAATGAAAGAAAAGAAGGAGCGTGTTGCCGATGCTCTACACGCTACACGTGCTGC
>CAIOYQ010000215.1 GCA_903862505.1 uncultured Bacteroidota bacterium | reverse complement strand
TTCACCACCCAATCCTCTTTCATTTTTAGATCTGCCTTTGCCTGCGCTGTTTGAAGTGCTGTATCACTCATTTTAGCTCTCATAATTGGATTACCGACCAATCCTTTCCAACCTGTTAAATCTTTACCATTGAATAAGGAAACGAATCCATAATCATAAGGCATCTTTTTTAAATGGGCTTTTAATGCGGGTACTAAAAAAGAGCTGTCTTCTCCTTGAAGCAAAGGCAATGATTTTTCTAAAATTGAACGTACTTCGCTTCCACGAATACTTGCATCATTTAGTGCTTGTTTAACCAAGACATTCGCAACCATATTACGAAGGCCCTTGTCCTCTAAAAACTTTGAAACAAACATAAAACTACCGATCCCCGAAATGTTACTCGCTTGCCAAATGATATTTTCTTTTTCAATGGTATTTAATCCCTGTTCTGTTCTTTTGTATAGATCTAATAATAATTGTGTTGAATTAGGAAGTTTATTTTGGGTTACTTCTAATGAAGGTTGTGCTGGCAAAAGATTAAGTCTTGCACTCACATTGTTATTATCAGTCAATAAATTTAGCATTTCTGAGAAAAAAATCTTTGTATCTTCTGATTTAGCTTTTTTTAATTGATTGCTTAATATTTTAACAAACGATTTTATATTTTTACCATCCAAAGCCACCTTATTTACATAAGCATGTAAAGCAAAACTAAATTTCACTTTTAAACTTGTGTCCTCCGATAATTGAAAAAAGGATTTCCAATCTGAATTTTCCCAATTACTCATAGACGCTAATGCAGCACTAGCTTCATTTACATGTTGGTATGGAAAAACAGCAATTACCTCTTTAGGCGAAGAAGGGGATTGAGAGAAACTGTTTGATGATACTAAGACCAAAATTAGTAGTACTACTAATTTTATTTTATTGAAATTATTTTTCATAATTATATTTTTCAACTTGTTATTTTTCATGGAAGTTTATTAAATTGTCCAAGGTCCACGCATCGGCGGATTAATTAAATAGTTTGCCTCGGTATCATTAATAAATTCTTCTTTATTAGGATCAAAATGTACAGTACGGCCTAGTTGTAATGCAATTTTTCCCATATTAATAAGCGTACAAGATTTAAACCCATTTTTTTCATTGAGTGCAAATGGAGTACGATATTTCACACTGTCTAAAAAATTTGTTACTTGTGGGGCGGGGTCGGGCATCATGGCTAATTTTTCTTTCAAATTAGGGATGGTACTTTTAAATCCTGCAAATAATTTTCCGTTAGGTCCTTCTATATAGGCTGCGCCTGGGTCCTTGGCTTCTCCATCTAAAATTATTTTACAACCATCCGCATAAGTGTAAGTTATTTTTCTAAAACTACCACAAGCATCTGGGTGTTGTTGCTCGGCATCTACTTCTACTTTTATAGGGCTGGTTTCATCTTTGCCTAAAAAATATTGTATCGGATCCAAATAATGTTGTCCCATATCGCCTAATCCGCCACCATCATAATCCCAATATCCCCTAAAGGTTTGATGGGTTCGATGTGCGTTGTAAGGCTTGTAGGGAGCGGGTCCTAGCCAACGATCATAATCTAATCGCTCGGGAACTGCTTGGGTTTCCAAATTCGTTTTACCTACCCAGTAAAATTTCCAATCAAACCCAGTCGTCTTACTTACGGTAACAGTTAATGGCCAACCTAATAAGCCACTTTCTACTAACTTTTTAATGGGCTTTACCGTGGTATTCATTTGATAAAAATTATCTTCAAAACGGAACCAGGTGTTTAATCTAAACATACGACCATATTGCGCAACTGCTTCTCTCACAATTTTTCCTTCTCCAATGGTTCTTGTCATTGGTTTTTCACACCAAATATCTTTTCCCGCTTTGGCTGCATCTACCGCCATAATTCCATGCCAATGCGGGGGCGTAGCAATGTGTACAATATCTACTTCGGGTAAATTAACAAGTTCTCTATGATCATGAAATGTTTTTACCCCACCCCCAATACTATCGGCAACTTCTTTCAGGTGTATTTTATCAACATCACAAATGGCCACCACTCGGGTACCTGCATAAGGAATATGTCCTCTTCCCATTCCCCCCACGCCAATAATGCCTTTTGTGAGTTGATCACTAGGCGCTAAAAATCCTCTACCTAATACATGCCTTGGAACAATGGTCATTCCAGCCAAGACGGTCGCGGTATTTTTTATAAAATTCCGCCTGCTATTGTTTTTTGAATTCATATTTTAATTTTTGTTAGATATGATATAGAGCTGTTTTTTGCTTCCTTAAATTTATTCAATTTATTTTATATTTGACGAACCCTCTTTTCAATTCATGTTTATGGCGGCAGCAGTTACTGCTTTTGCCATTGTAAAAATCAATACAAGTATTGCATTTGTTAAATGCCTATAATGAATTAAAATAATTATGCTAAAAAAAGTTAATTTTTTATTCTGATGGCTACGCCTTTTCTAGTACCAATATGAATGCCATTGTCAATAGTGATTGCCCCATTTACAAAAACGTATTTAAATCCTTTCGAAAACTGATGGGGATTTTCGAAAGTGGCCATATCAATCACTTCGTTTTCATCAAACACAACGATGTCTGCAAAAAAACCTTCTTTAATAATCCCCCTTTCTTTAAAATTAAATTTATTCGCAGGCAGAGAGGTCATTCTTCTAATGGCTTCTTCTAAAGACATTACTTTTTCTTCTCTAACATATTTACCCAACACTCTTGCGTTGGTACCATAGGCTCTAGGATGTGGACGACTCACACCCATCACGGCGATTCCTGCGTCACTTGCGGCCATGTTAAACGGATACGCCATAATATTTTTTACATCTTTATCTCCCATACCATGATATACCATTTGTGCACCCCCAAGTTCTATCATTTGCACAATTGTTTCTGCTTCTTCTTGCGCATTATCTTTATTTCCTCTTATTATATTTATTTCTCTAATATTTTTTCCATTATAGCTAGTGTCTGATTTAAAGTTGGCCACAACTGCATAATCAAAATGCTTGAGTCCTCTTTTTTTAATCATATTTATACTATGGGCTTTTGCTTTAGAGCGAATATCAGCATTTTTTAATCTAGCTAAAATGGAATCTTGCCCGTCCGCTAAAACCCAATCTGGCAATAGAATTCCCAGGTTGGTACTGCTCGCCGTATAAGGATACTGATCAATGGTTACCTCAATACCTTCCTTTCTTGCATTTTCAACCAGTGCTAAAGCCTCATCACTTCTGCCCCAATTATTTTGTCCATTCACTTTAAAATGTGAAATCTCAACAGGTATTTTTGCTTGTCTTCCAATTTCAATGGCTTCTTTAATTGCTTCTGCTACTTTATCTTCTTCGTTTCGTATATGAGAAGAATAAACACCTCCATTATTGGCAACCACCTTAGCAAGTGCCACTACTTCATCGGTGGGCGCAAATGTGCCAGGAATATAAATTAAGCCGGTTGACATACCCACAGCGCCTGCTTTCATCGCTTTATCTGTAATGGCTTCCATTTGTTGTAATTCCAAAGCTGTTGCATGTCGATTGGCACTTCCCATTACTTGCTTGCGAATATTATTATGTCCCATAAGCGCCGCTATATTGATAGACACTCCTAAAGAATCAATAAAGTCAAAATAATTTTTCATATCATTCGTCGAGCCACCGCAATTGCCCGTAATGACAGAGGTAACTCCATCATAAATAAAATTAGTAGCCAATGGATTTTTAACTTCACCTCCTTCGATATGTGCATGTACATCAATAAATCCTGGTGAAACAATTAAGCCCTTTGCATCAATTTCTTTTTTCCCTTTCCATTTGGTTAATGTACCAATGGCAGCAATTTTATTATTGATAATGGCTACATCTTTTATTTGCCATTGATTGCCTGTTCCGTCAATTAATTTTCCATTTCTAATGATATAATCTGCTTCCTGTGCAAATAAAAATTGACTCATTAGAATAGATAAAACCAAAAAGCGATATTTCATAAAAATAGTTATTTCCTAAATTTACAAAATTCTTAGTATATATTTTTGAGTGGCTATCATTTAGTTCCAAATAAAATCATAAATAGCTTCCGCTACTTTTTGAGGGGCTTCCTCATTCGGTATATGTCCTACTTTGTTGAATATCACGAGTTTACTGTTTTTAATATCCTTATTAAAACGGTAGGCATTTTCAACACTAATTAATCCGTCTTCTTTGCCCCACAGAATAAGCGTAGGCATTTCAATTGTTTTTATCAGTTCGGTGTTTTGTGTAAATGGATGTTTAAATAAGGACAATGTCGCTTTTCTGTTGCCTTCACATAGTAATAGCTCATGGTACCTTGTAACAGATGTTTCTTCAAGAAGATTTAGATCATAATAAGCATCTTCTAAACTTTTTCTCACCAAGGATTTAGGCGTGATGAATAGCAATAAATTATTAATCACGGGCATTTGAGCAATTTTAAATCCCAGGGATCCTTTTTCATTTTTCATAGGATAGCCAGTTGCATCAATTAAAACAAGTTTACTTACTTTTTGTGGAAGGGTAACTGCATAATGCCATGCAATTCCACCGCCTAGTGAGTTTCCTCCAATCATACACTTTTTAACACCAAGCTTTATCAAAAGTGAATCTATGACTTGGGTGTAGTTATCATAATGATAACTGTTTTCAAGATTAGGTCCTGTTAAACCAAAGGCGGGCATATCCAAGCTAATCACCCGCTTATTGCCATGGTTTGCATCATTTAATATTGCGGTGACTTTTTCCCAGGTATGTAAGGAGGAAGAAGTACCATGAATAAGCACAAGTGGTATGCTGTCCTGGGGGTTGCCTTCGTCTCTATAATGTACTTGCATGCCCATGATAGGCATGAATTTTGAATTTCCCGTTGCATACTTTTTGATAAGCACTTGTTTAGAAATATCTTTTTGTGCAAATACCGAAAAGGCAACAATAATGATAATGACAAGCGTTCCTAATCCATATTTAAAAACGGATCTTAACTTTTGCTGTAAGTTGGTCATAGAATTATTTATTAGGCTCCACAAAATAGTCCACTACGAATACTTTGTCCATATGTGGCTTTAATACCGTCTGAAAAGCTTTGTGATCTGGATTTTGTTGATAGTCTGCTAAATCCTTTTCTGAATTAAATGTAAGTGTAAAGCAATGTGTAAAACCTTGGTCCAAATGCTCTGGACTCATATTAATTCCCCATTCCATTTTTTTAACCTGCGGCACTTTTCCATATAAGGCAGCAAATGTTTTTGCAACATTTTCTACTTCTTTGGGACTTGAGGTGGGCTTGAATGTAAACAATACCACATGTTTTAATTCACCTATTCTGTTTTGAGCTTGAATTGCTGTTAAGCCAATACTAAAGGCAAGCAACAGTAATAATTTTTTCATAAATGGATTTTAAAAGTGTAAAAAATTTAGTGTAATAATTTTAAGGATAATGAAGCAGCAGCATTTTATAAAAATATAATAGGATCATCACAAATGCGAAATCCATCATTAAATGTATTCATAAAAAGAACATCTTGTATATCTAAAGTAAAATTTGATGCATCAAAATTTTCTTGGAGTCTTTGTTTTTGAACCGATTTAGGAATCGTGGACACCCCTAGTTGCAAATTCCAGTTTAAAATAATTTGAGCAGGTGTTTTTTGATATTTTTCACACAAGGGTGCAAGCCTTTCATCTGAAAACTTTATTCCTCGGGTGATAGGCGAATAAGACTGCAATTGAATCCCCGCTTTTTTGCAATATTCAAAGGTTTCCTTTTGAAATAACCAAGGGGTGAATTCAATTTGATTGACCGCTGGTTGAATGTTGCTATATTGTTTTAATTCATTTAAAAAAGGAAGCGTATAATTGGCTACCCCAATGGCTTTTGCGCGGCCCTCGGTATAAATTTTTTCTAAGGCTTTCCAACTTTCAGCACGCCCTGCTTTAATGGGCCAATGAATTAAATACAAATCCACGTAATCCTGTCCAAGTAATTGTAAACTTTTCTCAAACGCTTTGAGCGCTTCTTCATAACCATGATCGGTATTATTTAATTTGGAAGTTATAAATAATTCAGCGCGATCAATTCCACTATTCTTAATCCCGTTTCCAATTTCAACCTCATTTTCATACATACTGGCAGTATCTATTAAGCGATAGCCAATTTCTATAGCCGTCTCTACTGCTTGTTCCGCTTGCTTTTGATACATGTCATAAACACCCAATCCCAACATGGGCATTGAGGTTCCATTATTAAGCTTTACCATTTTTCTAATCCCAATAATTTTTTACCTAAATCGTTTAACACTGCAGTATCATATTTTGTTTGTTCCCAATTTCTTGGATCACCAGGAAACGCATAACCTTCTGGTGCAATACGATCTCTCCAAGAATTTACACGCCACTGTTTTAATGCTTCGTTGTCCTCCTCAGCTGGCATCATGGATAAATATTGTGCAATACGTACTTTATCCTCGCTATTATTTGCTCTAATCCCATGCGGCTCTAAACTATTAAATATTAATAAATCGCCTGCTTCCAATTTTACCTTAGTAGGTGTAAAGCCTGTGGTGTCTGGTTTATATCGATCACGATCTTCTGGTTGTGTTAATTTCCAAGTATCATAAGTTCTGTATAACTCAGGTATACATTGAAACCCTCCCATATTTTCGTCACTCTGATCCGCTAAGGCTAAAACACCTTGTACATTTACAGGTTTGGTTTCAGGATCATAATCCCAATGTATAAATGCTTTGTATTCATGACCTGGACGAATGGGAAAATTTAAATTGGCGCGATCAATAGTCACCCATAATTTTTCTGTTCCCCATATATCTACAAATGCATCATACACTTTTTGCATTTGACGATTATTCCATAAGTGTTGGTTATTATAACATTCTACCATCCCGGTGCCAGCTAATTCTTTCATTTTCATTTCTGCTCTTGGAGCGGTATACCAAGTTTCTTTATTATTAGGATCCTTTTCTTCAAACTCCCATAAAAAACGGGCTGTCTCCAATGCTTGTTCACGGGGCACTGCATTTTTAATTACAATGTATCCATTGTGTTTCCAAAATTGCCAATCTTCTTCGCTTAATACACGAAGTGGTTTTCCGTTGGAACGGTCGTTTAGCTTTGTAGCACTACTTTTAGCAGTAGAAGGATTTCCAGGGATGTCCTTATGGGCATTACTATTGTTGCTTGCCATCGTTGGCACCATGGTAGGAACCATTGTGGGTACCATCCCTTTGTGTTGTTCGTTAT
>CAIOYQ010000214.1 GCA_903862505.1 uncultured Bacteroidota bacterium | reverse complement strand
CTCAATAGCATCGTTGACTATGAATCCGTTGTTGCTAACGGGATTGGCAGGGCATATGGGCTTGAGGTAAAATTATCAAAAAACAGCGGGCTTTTTTCTGGATGGATTAGCTATAGTCTATCCAAAACCGAAAAATTGATTGAAGAAATTAATGACAATAAGTGGTATAACGCGAATCAAGATAGGACACACAATTTATCTATTGTTGCAATTTACAGGTTAAATCAAAAGTTCTTTTTATCAAGTGTTTTTGTTTATAATACCGGTAATGCAATCACTTATCCTGTTGGAAGATATAGCATGGGTGGTCAAAACGTATATGAATATGGGGCCAGAAACTCCAATAGAATGCCAAGTTACAACAGGTTAGACGTAAGTATTACCTATGAGAATAAATTAAAAAAGCGAATGAATAGTGCATGGAATTTTACACTCTATAACGCATATGGACAAGAAAATCCATTTAGAATAACATTTCAAGAAGACCCCAAGGACAATACAAGAACCAATATTATACAAACTGCACTGTTTAAATGGGTTCCCTCCATCTCTTACAATTTTTCTTTTTAGTTATGAAGCTTAAACTATTTTTATTTATTTCGATTATTGTTTCTTTTGGATGTCAAAAGGTCCTAAATATTAATATCAAAAATCCGAACGCTAAAATAGTAATTGATGGGGTCATTACAGACGGAATGGGGCCTTATTTTGTAACCGTATCGCGCGCCACAGATATTAATCTTGCAGCGCAATACTCCATAAAAGATAATGCTAAAATTTATATATGGGATGATTTTGGTCAAAGAGATACCCTTATAAAAATTAAAAACGGTGTTTATCAAACAGTGGCCCTTAGGGGGATTATAGGAAGAACCTATCATATTGAAGTGCATATAGATAATAAAATCTATACTGCTTCTAATAAAATTCCAAACAAAATAAATCTTGACCAAATAGAGTTAGACAGTCTTTCTTTTAACGGAATCAATATATATTCTATCATTCCAAAATTTACCGACCCCCTATCAACTGGAAACTTTTATAGGTTTGTACAAAAAATAAATGACACCCTAGACAACACCATTTATTTACTAAGCGACAATACAAACAATGGACTTGTAAATAAGACCCCCCTAATATCCATCAACGCTGCTATTAGAATAAAAAGAAACGATAGTGTTCGGGTTGAAATGCAATGTATTAATAAAGAGGAGTTTGAATATTTTTCAACCTTAAGCCAACAAACCAATTTTGGAATCAATGCGAACACGGCACCCTCTAATCCAAAAACTAATTTTAATGGAGACGTATTGGGCTTTTTTTCTTGCCATAGTTCAGAATTCAAGTCCATCCGGGTTTTAAAATAAAAAAGCCCCCAACTTTCGTTGAGGGCTTGTGGCACCACCCGGGCTCGAACCGGGGACACAAGGATTTTCAGTCCTTTGCTCTACCAACTGAGCTACAGCGCCATCGGATTGTTATCCATCCGTTCAAATCGCTTTGTTCGGGCAGCAAATATAGTCTAGGGCGCCTTAAATAGCAAAAAAATAGGCTTGTTTATTGAAAATCAGGGAAAATTGGGACCGGCTTCAACTATACCGCAGTTGCTACTACAAAAAAGCTAATCATAATTAAAACGAGTCCTATCCACTGTTTTAAACTTAAGCGCTCTTTAAAAAACATAAAGCCCAATAGCACCGAAAGGAGTTGACTGCTAATAATTAAAATATTAATCACCATAATAGGCAGGTACTGATAAGATACGTTAATGGCCAGGCCACCCGCTACCAGTAAAATACCTTGCACGATATAGGTTTGAATATGTACCGACTTTACATACTGAAATAGTTTACTCAATAATCCATCACGCACCACAAGCACCAATCCAAACAGCATGGCAGTGGTTTCAATTACAAAACTAAAACCAAGTGGTCCCCACCAACTAATTGGATATTTATATAAAGCATACGAACTGCCCCAGAAAAAACTAGACGCCAATCCATACAACACTCCCAGCTTTTGTTCTTTCGCAGTTGCGTGTTCTGAACCATCTAAATACAATAATAATAATCCTCCGGTAGATAAGATAAATGCATACAGATAAGGCATTTTCCAAATTTCACCCACCACAAAAACAGCGGTTAGAATGGTAAACACCTTTAATGCAGATACGGGCACCACAAGGCTTACGGGCGCTTTTTGAATACCCCGTAAAAAAAACATTAAACCAAAAATATTAAATATACAAATTGCAATTGTATACAACAATGGTTGATCAATTGCTAATGGGCGCACTGTCCATCCCGTAAATGCAGGATGATTTTTAAAACCAAAATATAATATAGCAAAAAAACCAGAAGCAAAAACACCTCTAAAAAACATGCCTATTTGATAAGGAATCGTTTGCGTAACTTTTTTCCAATATGCATTACTTATGGCAAAACAAAAAGCACCAATTAATACAAATAGTATACCCATAAAAAAACTTGCAATTAATAATTATAAAAACAGTTTAAAAACCAAGGCGCTCAAAAAATGCGTGCTTTGTCCTTTTAATATTCACAATTTTTAGGCGTTCTTGCAAAAGCAATCACGTCTCTAATATTGGTCATACCGGTGACAAACTGTACCATACGCTCAAAGCCCAGACCAAAACCCGCGTGGGGAACCGTTCCAAAACGTCTAGTATCTAAATAATAGCTCATTTCGGCTAAAGGGATATGCATGGCGTTCATTCTGGCTTCTAATAATGCTAAACGCTCTTCTCTTTGTGATCCACCCACTATTTCTCCAATACCTGGCGCTAAAATATCCATGGCAGCTACCGTTTCTTTGCCTGGTTCACAACCATCGTTCATGCGCATATAAAAGGCTTTTATCGCAGCGGGATAATTGGTTACAATCACCGGCTTTTTAAAGTGTTGCTCTACTAAATATCTTTCATGCTCACTTTGTAAATCAATGCCCCACTTTACGTCGTATTGGAATTTCTTTTTCTTGTAGTGATTGCTGCTCAATAAAATGTCAATGGCTTCTGTATAAGTGATTCTTTCAAATCCATTTTCCTTCACCAATTTTAATTTTTCAATTAATCCTAAGCCGCTTCTTTTTTCGGTGGGCAATAATTTTTCTTCCTCCGCTAAACGACTATCTAAAAAAGCCAAATCATCGGCATTCTGTTCCATCACATACCCTATCAAATATTTTATAAAATCCTCTGCCAAATTCATATTGTCTTCTAAATCATTAAACGCTACTTCGGGCTCAATCATCCAAAACTCTGCCAAGTGCCTGGTGGTGTTTGAATTCTCCGCGCGGAATGTAGGACCAAATGTATAAATGTCTGAAAACGCCATGGCGCCTAGCTCTCCTTCTAATTGACCACTCACGGTTAGGTTGGTGCTCTTGCCAAAAAAGTCCTGTGTAAAATCAATTTCACCTGCGTCATTTTTTGGTGCACCTTCTAATGGAAGTGTGGTTACGCGAAACATTTCACCCGCCCCTTCGGCATCGCTGCTTGTAATAATAGGGGTATGTAAATATAAAAATCCACGATCATTAAAAAACTGATGCACGGCAAATGCCAAAGAATGTCTTATGCGAAACACCGATCCAAAAGTGTTGGTTCTAAAACGCAAATGCGCTTTTTCTCTTAAAAATTCTAAGGAATGTTTTTTAGGTTGCAATGGATATTTTTCAGCATCGCTGTCTCCTAATATTTCTATGCTCGTTGCTTTTACTTCCACG
>CAIOYQ010000213.1 GCA_903862505.1 uncultured Bacteroidota bacterium | reverse complement strand
CGGCAAGGCGGCCTCATTGGGAGGCGTTAAAACATGTTGAAAGGACTGTTCCGTTTGAGCAGCAAAATCGGGGCTGGTTATAAAGCTGCAAATTTCATCCCCTGCTTTTAATAGCATTTGTTTAGTTACTGCATCAATAAAAATAGGTGTTTCGGCTAATCTAAATCCAATGGCATTGGGAAGATCTTTTTCAAGATCCGCTTTCATTTGTTGATACTTTATTTCTTTAAATGATGCGTTATATTTATCTCTTAATGCAGCAATCATGATAAGATGGCTTTATCCAAAAAATTAGGTATCAAATGGGTATAGGTAAACTGAATGGGGGAGGTCTCGTCTAAATGGTTAATAATGCGTTCCCATTTCTCTATTCCAAATTCTTTAATAATATTTTGTTTAGTCGAGGCTTCATTAAAATAAAGGACTAGTTCTTTTAATTCCGCTTCGGGATGAAATTGAACACCGTATATTTTTTCTGAAAATTTTATGGCCATAATGGCTCTTTCCAAAGGTACGGAGGGTCTCATTTTTTCCAATGCCATAATTTCAGCATTCATCCAGCTAATTTTTTCGTCATTGGGTGCAATAATTTGGTAGGACCTGCTCTCCATGGCATAAAAGGTTTCTTCTAATCCGTTAAATAGTTCGTCCTCAATTAAAGAATGCACAGGAAGCACTCCAATTTGTCTAGACTTCCTTAAACACACTTTGCCTAAATCAAAATGTCTGCAAGCAATTTGAAAACTATGGCAAATTAAAAAAACGGGCTTATGTATAGATAACATATGCTCCAACCATTTTGTGTATTGTACATCCCATTGTTCTGTCGCACTATCTAAAGGGGAGCCAGGCCCTCCAGTAGACAAATAAATATCATAGCTATTGTCTGGAATTTTACAATTCCCTCTTGTATCATAAATATTTAATTCAATTTTATGACCCCTCAGATTGCTCCATTCATTTATGATATTACGTATACAGCGCATACCCATATTTGGGGCACCGTCATACATATCCAGCACGGCAATTTTGATGGGAGCGGATCCCATTATAAGTAGCTTAAGTTTGTTTTAGGACTTAATTGTAGCAATGTTTCATACATCAATTGAATGGTATCAACGATGTCTTTTTTATGAATCATTTCCACCGTGGTATGCATGTATCTTAATGGTATTGAAATTAATACCGAAGGACAACCATCATTCGCATATGCAAAACTGTCTGTATCTGTTCCTGTACTTCTACTTAAGGTTCTAAATTGAACAGGAATTTTTTTAGCTTTTGCAGTTTCTTCTACAATGGCCAATAATTTATTATGTATTGCAGGTGCGTAGGCTAGGGATGGTCCTTTTCCACATTGAATATCACCTTCAATGGCTTTATTAATCATAGGCGTATGGGTGTCATGCGTAACGTCTGTTACAATGGCAATATTAGGTTTAATCCGACGCGCAATCATCTCGGCACCTCTTAATCCAATTTCCTCTTGAACCGCATTCACTACGTACAAACCAAATGGTAATTTCTTTTTGTTTTCTTTTAATAATCGAGCTACTTCGGCAATCATAAATCCACCTACTCTATTATCAAAGGCACGACCAATAATAAAATCATGTGCTAGTTCATCAAATCCTTCTTCATATGTCACAACAGCACCAATATGTATTCCTAAAGCTTCTACTTCTTTTTTGGATCTTGCTCCACAGTCTAATGTAAGATTCTCTACTTTTGGCTGTGGCTCTTTATGTTCTGGGTTGCTCAAACGCGTATGAATGGCAGGCCATCCAAACACCGCCTTAACGGGTCCTTTTTTTCCATGAATCCAAACGCGCATGCTGGGCGCAATTTGATGGTCAACGCCTCCGTTTCTTTTTAAATGAATTAAACCTTGATCATTTATATAATTTACAAACCAACTAATTTCATCGGCATGTGCTTCAATAACCACTTTAAAAGGAGCATCTGGATTAATGACACCTACCGCAGTCCCATAAGGATCGGTAAAAGTAGTGTCCACATATTTTGTAATATAGTTTAACCAAAGTTTTTGTCCGCTGGATTCAAATCCAACTGGAGAAGGGTTATTTATATATTCTTTTAAAAAAGAGTATGCAGTTGCATTTATTATATCTTTTTTACTATTTGTTTTGATAGTCTTATTACTTGACTTAACTATTTTGCCATTTGCTTTTGCCATAAAATATAGGTTTAAATGTACCGAGTGCAAGATACTACATATTGCATTTAAATTTTGGGCCGATTTCTTAATAATATTGATACTTTTGCGCTAACAATTCGCCTTTAGATGAATACCCCGTTTGATATACAGCAATTATGGAATTTGCCTACCAATGAATTTATGGATTTGGCAAAGCAGCTATGTGTTTTTCAGGCAAGCAATAACCCTGTTTACAAGCAATGGATTAAGCTTTCTAATCAATCTATTAGTGAACTTGAAACGCTGGATGCGATTCCCTTTTTACCCATTTCTTTTTTTAAAAACCAAGATGTGTTTATTGGCGAAAAACCAAATACATTATTTGAGAGTAGTGGTACCAATCAGGATGTAGTAAGTAAACATTGGGTAGCAGATACAAATTTATACGAAGCAAGTTTTTTTAATTGTTTTGAGCTTTTTTATGGAAAACCTTCCAAATATTGCATCATAGGATTACTACCTTCCTATTTGGAAAGGCATCATTCCTCTTTGGTATATATGGTGGATAAATTAATTCAAGCATCAGGACATCCACAAAGTGGTTTTTATTTAAATGAGTTTGAAAAATTAAACGAAGTATTAAAGCAATTAGAAGCCAATAAAGTAAACACTTGGTTTATGGGGGTAAGCTTTGGATTAATTGATTTTTCTACGGCCTTCCCGCAACAATTAAAATATGCTACAGTGATTGAAACGGGCGGTATGAAAGGCCGTAAGGAAGAGTTAACCAAAGAGGCTTTGCATACCCTTTTAAAAAATAATTTAGGCGTCAATACGATTCATTCCGAATATGGTATGACCGAGTTGTTAAGTCAAGCCTATTCCTTAGGCAATGGTATATTTAAATGCCCGCCATGGATGAAAGTATTGGTGGGGGAGGAACAGGATCCAACGGCGCTGAAATCCAAAGGAAGAGGCGTTTTACATTTTATTGATTTGGCCAACATATATAGTTGTGCGTTTATTGCTAGCCAGGATATGGGTGAAGTATACGAAGACGGAAGTTTTCAAATATTGGGAAGGGTAGACCATAGCGACAGAAGAGGGTGTAGCTTGTTGGTTATATAAGCAACGCCTTTCAACAAAGCGAACTAATCTTTTAGTAGTTTTTCAATCTCTATCATAAACTTTTTATTCAAGCCATAATTGTATTGCCTTTTATCGGCTTTATCTCTATTTTTCACTACCAAGGCTTCGGCATTTTGCGTAGCCATTTTAAATTTCTGGTTAATTTTTATAAAATGGTCACTTCTGCTTTTATTTTGTGAGAGTGTATCTTTTTGCTGAACGCCAATAATTTTATTAATTGTTTTGGTAGACACTTCGTCTCCTGTTAAACTACTATTGTATAAAACCTCTAATAGCTCTTTCTCTACAACAGTAATCGCGTTATAAAAATTCTGATAAAGAATTACCACTACTTCTTTAGGCATTCTTTTCTTTCTAAAAAAATTAGCTCTTAATGCAATGGCGATGAGTAAAAGGGAAAGCCCTAAATAAACCTCCGTTTTGTATTGACTGTAAAAAAAAGCGATGGTCTCAAGGAAGGATTTATTATTGGTATAGATAGGTATCGTTTTATTGAGATTAAGGCTTTTTAAGTTAAAGGTGGTTTTTTCCCATATCAAAGAATCGTTGTTGTCCAATTTTAGAAAATACAATTCATCTCCAAGATTAAACTGGAACCCAACAGAAAAACCACTTTTATTATTATTGTAGCTACTTAACCAAAAATCCCTTAATCGGTCATTTTCTGCGTTATTAAATTCGCCAAGTTTATTTTTTTCAAAATCTAACCAATAAAATTTTAATTGAGTTTGGAATATATATAAATTGTTTATATGTAATTCCATTTCATGCGATTGATTGTTGCCAATGGTCTTGATAAATTCAGGGTTTAGTTTCCCAAGTGTATTCCATCGCCTTGTATTAAAATCATAAACGTAACAACTATCGGTGGAAGCAGTTTCAAAAGAGCTGGGATAATTTGGATAATAATACGAATTGCTTACATATAGCTTAGGGTCCTTTCTTTTTTCATCATAATGCATCACTGTATTAGTTGTACCATCAAGGTAGGTTTGGACATTCTTATTGGCTTGAATGATTTCCCATTGTCTAGTTTGATTACTATAATAGGTAAGTATCCCTCTAATATGCCAAAAACCTACCCCTCCCATTTGATATAAAGTATCATTAATAAAGAAGTTTTGTGCATAGAAATTGGAACCAGAATGCTTTGTCAAGTCCATCCTGTCTAATTTCACTACCCCATTTTCTTTAATGGCTTTATATAACCTACCTGTCCCTAGTGGCTGTATATAGAGATCCTTCCCCTTTTTGATTATATTGCTATTGGTAAACAAGTCATTCCCTAATCGAAAATTAAAGGAGTTGTTGACTATAAAATTGGTATTGTTTATCGAATCATCTAATAACAAGGATAGTAACTGAACCTCATGATTTTTTAATGGGTTACTTTCCTGTTGTGCGATGCAAGGTGTAAAAAAGTTAGCTAGTAAAGCTAAAAGTAAAGCTTGTCTCATTTATTAGAATATTACACAAATCTAAATAAAAAATACAATAAGAAATTTACTTATTTGTTTTTTAACAAAGAATATATATTACTAATATGTAAAATTATGATT
>CAIOYQ010000212.1 GCA_903862505.1 uncultured Bacteroidota bacterium | reverse complement strand
TTAGATACCGCTGCCAATCGGGTTTTAAAGGAAAGGACCGGTATGAATAATGTTTTTTTAGAGCAGGTACATACTTTTAGCAAACCGGACAGACATCCTGGCGGGAGAGTTATAACCACGGTGTATGCTTCTTTGTTAAATAGTAAACATCATGAATTATTGTTACATGATAATGAGTTAAAATGGCATATTGTAAATCAGATTTCTGAAATGGCATTTGATCATCAACAAATTTTAGAAGTTTGTACCAAGTGGTTGCAAAAAAAGGTGCAAGAACAACCCATTGCCTTTAATTTACTGCCTGTTAAGTTTTCATTAAGACAGCTGCAAAATGTGTATGAAGCAATTTTAGACGTTAAATTAGATAGACGTAATTTTAGAAAGAAATTTGCATCCATGGGCTTCTTAAATGACACCAACGAGATGGAAACGCATGTTACCCATAGACCTGGTAAATTATATACTTTTGATTTTGATCAATATCAACAAAAAAAGAAGCATTTCATTGGCATTGATTTTTAAAATATGCCCTAGCTTCCTTATAATTTAATACCTTTATTCACTAATAAAAAGGTATACTATGTTGCATTCAATGACAGGATATGGGCGCGCTGAAACCAATTTTAATGATAAGACTTTATTAATTGAAGTAAAATCATTAAACGGCAAGCAATTTGATTTACGTTTAAATATCCCTTCTTTATTAAAACCGTACGAGGTTGAAATTAGAAACAAATTAAATGAGACTTTATTTAGAGGAAGTGTAGAATGTTCTATTTCTGTAAAATCAAATGGTGTATCTAAGCCAGTTAGCATTAATACGGCTTTAGCGAAATCATATTACCAACCCATTGTTGAATTGGCAAATGAATTAGGGATTGAGAAAGAAAATTTATTAAGCACTTTATTAAAAATGCCGGATGTTGTTTCTTCAACAAATGAAGTTATTTCGGAAGAAGAGTGGAACGCCATTTCAAATTTATTACAGTCGGCAATCAATCAGTTAATCCAACACAGAAAAGACGAAGGGAAATCAATTGAAAAAGATTTATTAGAAAGAGTGGCGGCTATTGAAGAACAACAAGCCAATATTGCGGTTCATGAACCCAATAGACGCATTAAAATTAAAGATGGCTTGGTAAAATTATTAGAACAACACGTTGGTGTTGATAAGTATGATACCAGCCGCTTAGAGCAAGAGCTTATATATTATATTGAGAAGATTGATATTTCCGAAGAAAAGGTAAGGCTTACCAATCACTGTGGTTATTTTAAGGAAGTACTAAAAGAAGCGGATGCTTCAAAAGGAAAAAAATTATCTTTTATTTTACAAGAAATGGGAAGAGAAATAAATACCACTGGCTCCAAGGCAAACGATATTGAAATTCAAAAGGCGGTAATTCTAATGAAAGACGAGTTAGAAAAAGCAAAAGAGCAAATTTTAAATGTTTTATAAGATGTTGGGAAACAAATTCATTGCTTCTGTATGTATTGTTTTTGTATTGACATTTATAAATGCTTGTCAAACTAAGCAGTTGTATGAACAAAATACAATTTATCCAAATCACAGTTGGGCTTCCAAGCAGGTAAATGAGTATTCTTTTACTATTACTGACACCTCAGCTGCTTATAATGTGTTTTTTGTAATTAGACATCATAATGCTTATCATTATAAGAATATTTTTATCCAGTTAAATACCACATCCCCTGACAATACCATTACAAAACAATCTGCAGATTTAAATTTAGCCGATGATGCTAAAGGATGGCTGGGGGTTGGCATGGACGATATATATGATCAACGTATTCCAGTGAATACGACGCCGGTCCGATTCAAAAAGGGATTGTATAAGTTTGCGCTTTCTCATACCATGAGAGAGGATCCCCTTGAAAATGTTTTATCAACAGGCATTCGGGTTGAAAAAGTGAAACCATGATAAACATTTTTAAGAATATAAATAAGCTTCAATTGGTTAGGGTAATTTTTTGGTTGTTCCTTACCTATATGGTGGCGGCTTTTATTTGGTGGTATGTTGCCTTAGTAAATCAGAATGAACAAATTGCCAACGTGCAATATGGAGTAATGCAAACCGGCGACCCCAACCTAGCTCAAAAAGTGCATGCGATTAAGGATTTTCAACTAAGAAAAAACAAACAATATTTAGGGGAAGGGGTAACTATTTTATTTTTATTTCTATGTGGTGCTATCTATGTATATCGCTCTCTTATAAAGCAGATACGCTATACCAATCAGCAGCAAAATTTCATGATGGCAGTAACCCATGAATTAAAAACACCTATTGCAATTACACAGTTGAATGTGGAAACACTCCTCAAGCGAAACCTGGATCCAGAACAGCAAAAAAAATTGCTGGAAGTTTCGCTGGTGGAAACCCAAAGACTAGATAATTTATGCAATAATATTTTGCTGGCCTCGCAGTTGGATATGGGGGAGTACCAAGCCAATACTCAAGAAGTAGACTTCTCCTATATTGTAGAGCAAACGGTGCAAGTTTTTAAAAATCGTTTTCAGGAAAGAAAATTTAAAAGTTTAGTACAAGCTGGAATTTTAATTAAAGGAGAATCGGTCTTATTGCAATTATTAATAAATAATTTAATTGATAATGCTATTAAATATTCATCTAATATGGAGCTTATTGAAATTGAGTTATCGCAATTAAATGATACCACTAAATTATTAATAAAAGACAATGGGGTCGGCGTGCATGTAAATGACAAGGAAAAAATATTTGAAAAATTTTATAGAGCCGGCGCAGAGCATACTCGATCTACAAAGGGGACTGGGCTTGGGTTGTATTTGTGTAAGCGTATTGCTATATTTCATAATGCGAAAATCATGGTAACGCCTAATAGCCCCAAAGGAAGTATCTTTACATTTATATTTAGATCTAGTTAACATGGCCAATCATTCAATTTTATTGGTGGAAGATGAAGTGCATTTACATGATGCATTAAAATTAAACTTAAGTTTAGAAGGCTATGAAGTTACTTCTGCCTTTGATGGTCCAGAAGCCTTAAAACAAATTGAAAACGCTGCCTTTGATTTAATTATTTTGGATGTGATGCTTCCGGGTATTGACGGTTTTGCGATTACTGAAATTGTTCGCTTAAAGAATAATCAAACGCCCATTCTTATTTTAAGTGCAAAAAATACAAGTGCCAATAAAGTACAGGGATTAAAAATTGGAGCGGATGATTATATGACTAAACCTTTTAACCTGGAAGAACTCTTATTAAGGGTGGCTAAATTGATACAAAAAACAAATAAGTTGGTGCAGTGGCCGAATATAGAAACGCATACCTTTTCTGGCAATCGTTTCGATTTTGAATCTTCGGAAGCCATCAGTTTTTCAGGTGAAAAAATACTGTTGACTAAAAAAGAAGCCATGTTGCTAAAATTATTGATAGATAATAAAAATAAAGTAGTTTCCAGGGAGCATATTTTGCAAACTGTATGGGGCTACAATGTATTTCCCAATACCCGAACCATTGACAATTTTATCCTCAACTTTAGGAAGTATTTTGAAAAAGATGCTAGACAACCTGCACATTTTATATCCATTCGAGGGGTTGGGTATAAATTCCAAGATTAGTGGCCATTTAGGCAATCTTTTATTAGATTTTACGTTTAAAGTGATAGTTAATTTAAGTAAATGTCATTGTCTTCCATTCAGGATTTTGTTGAACCCGTTAATTTGGACCTTCTTTCCAAGGATGAAGGCTATAGAGATACCCAGTTAGGTAAGCATATATTAGTGAATCAGGGCAGTTTACCTGATATTACCCATGCCGACATCGTTATTATTGGAGCAGGTGAATGCAGGGGCGCCGGCTTTGCATTAAATGGCCATGAGGCTGCGGATGCCATTAGGGCCGCTTTTTATAATCTATACTATTGGCATGCACAGGTAACTATTGCGGACATTGGGAATGTTAAATTAGGACAAACCATTTCGGATAGTTATGCTGCCTTGAGAACGGTCATTTCCGAATTAATTCTCCAAAATAAGAAAGTTGTTATTATTGGTGGATCCCATGATTTAACCTTGGCACAATACCATGCATATACTTCTATTCCAACACTTGTAAATGCCGTGGTCGTGGATGCTAAAATTGATTTGGATTTGGAAGCGAGGCTTCCGTCGGATCATTTCTTGGAAGAATTATTTACAGGGTTACCTAATCACTTGAATCATTATGCGCATATTGGATTTCAAAGTTATTTTATGCATCCGCATATGCTGGAAACCATTGATAAATTAAGATTTGATTGTTTTAGATTAGGTAAAGTGAGAGAGAATATTGAGGAAATGGAACCTACCGTAAGAGATAGTCATTTAATGAGCTTTGATATTAGTGCCATTCAAAATGCACACGCGCCGGCCAATTTAATTACCACTAACGGATTTAATGGGGAAGAGGCTTGTGTATTAATGCAATATGCTGGAATGAGCTGGAAAACAAGTAGTATAGGACTTTTTGGATATCAGACAGCGCAGGATCAAAATGGATTAACAGCCATACAAATGGCACAGATGATTTGGTATATTGTAGACGGGGTGCATAAGGGTAAAAAAGAATCGCCATTAACTGATTTAGAAAGATTTAAGGAATTTCATATTGCTTTTACGGATATTGACACTAAGTTTTTACAAAGTAAAAGTACGGGTCGTTGGTGGATGCAATTACATAATGAGCAGTGGTGCCCTTGTAGTTATAAAGATTATTTAGTAGCTTCCAATAACGAAATTCCCGAAAGATGGTTAAGAGCATTGGAAAGAGAGTAATCAATCCCCTACAATTTATTTTAATTGCAGCATTATTTTTATTGTCTGCATGTAACGTTCAAAAAGCGCAAAAAACTTTATTAAAATCGGCCAGTTTAAAAGGAGCGCATGTAGGCATTGCGGTATATAATCAAACTACGCAAAAGTGGGTGGCCAAGCATCAGAGCAGTAATTATTATACACCTGCTAGTAATACCAAAATTCAGTCTTGTTATTTAGGAATGAAATATTTAAAGGATTCCATTCCTGGTTGGCAGTTTGCAGAAAATAAAGATTCTATTTTTTTAATGCCTTTGGGTGACCCCACTTTTTTACATCCAGACTTCGCGTATCAGCCGATTGCCGACTTAATAAAAACAACTAAAAAACAAGTTGTTTTATGTTTACCAGCAAATTCCGATAACTTCTCTATGTATGGATCAGGCTGGTCATGGGAAGACTATGACCAGGATTATCAGCCGGAAAGGAATAGATTAAATATTTATGGCAATGTAGTAACCGTGTATAAAAAAAATGGGGGTGTTGAATTAAAGCCCAATTATTTTACAAAAAATGTAAATCTTCCAAAACAATATACCGTTTGGTCTCGTGAAAAAGTAAGTAATCAATTTATTGCAAAATCAGATGCGATTAAAAACCCTGAGCAACAAATACCATTTATTACCGGTACAAATTATACATTGGCAAAATCGTTGATTGAGGACACTTTACATCCTGCTTATCCTATCGTTATCCAAAAAGGTTGGAATCAATCTACTGCAACCATTATTAAAACTGTACCAACAGATAGTTTATTAAAAATAATGATGTACCGCAGTGACAATTTTTTTGCCGAACAGGTTTTATTAATGACCAGTCAGCAATTACTAGGGAGGATGGATGACGCTGCTATTATTGACACCATCTTAAAAACAGATTTTGCTGATTTTCCTCAGCAACCGAAGTGGGTGGATGGCAGCGGCTTAAGTCGTTTTAATTTAACGACACCCGAAAATTATATTAGCCTATTGCAAAAGATGGAAGCCGAATTCCCAATGGAAAGAATAAAAGCTATTTTCGCGGAGGGCGGGAAAGGAACATTATCTTCTTACTATAAAAATATTCCTGGACAATTGTATGCAAAAACCGGTTCTCTTGCGAATCAAATCGCCTTAAGTGGATATATCTTTACCAATAATGGATCTAAGTTATTATTCTCAGTATTGGTTGCAAATCATGTAAGTCCTACTTCATATGCAGTAAGACACGCGGTAGAAGAATATTTGACTGCCATCATGAAAGAATATTAGTTCATTAGAATAATTACTTGCTAAATAGCCCGTCTAAATACCCTTCTTTAAAATCAATATAAGTGGGAGCGCCACTTGCGCTTACATTAGGGGATTCACAATTAAACAGCGAGTCTATCAATCCATGCATTTCTTTTTGAGAAAGGGATTGACCTGCTTTAATCGCCGATTGTCTTGCCATACATCGAATAAGCTTCTCTCTTTTGCTAAATTTCATATCCCCGCTAAAATGTTTGAATTGTTCTAATAATAATTCAATTGCATTTTTTTCATTTCCAGAAATCACATCCGCAGGAATGCCCTGAATAATAAAACTGTTTTGTCCAAAAGGCTCTATTTCATAACCAATGATCGCTAAGTCCTCCATCATATCTTCCAATAAAATAGCATCAGGCACGCTCAACTCTAATACTACAGGAAATAAACTTTTTTGCGTTGCATGAGGTTGTACACTCGCCTTTTGATATTTTTCATACAATACTCTTTCATGTGCTAATTGTTGGTGCACCATAATAAATCCTGCACCAATGGGGGCAAGGATATAGGTATTGTTAATTTGTAGTAAAGTAGCATCCTCGTCTATCAAAAGAGCTTCTGAATCTTTATATAGCCCCATAGAAGAGGACTTTACAATATACGATTCGTTCCCATTTTCAATTCCTTCTTGATTTGCCGTGGTGGGCAGCGCACTAAAAAAACTTTTCCATGCTGTTTTTTCTCCTTCACTTACTCTTGGAATAAAGTGGGCTTGATTTTTTTGTGTGAAACCTGCATACAAGGAACTACTTGCTGCATTATTTCGCTGTTCCTCACTTACTGGTTTTTGAATCGCATCCAATTGCTGAATGTCGGCATCTAAAGAAAAATCTAAAGAAGGAGCGATGCTAAATTGTGCCAATGCGTGTCTTACCGCTGCTTGTACAAAAGCATAAATAATTTTGTCATCCTCAAATTTAATTTCCTGCTTGGTGGGGTGTACATTAATATCCACTTGTGCAGGATCCACGTCAATGTACAAAATATAACTAGGGAAGCTTTCCTTTGGTATTAAACCATCAAACGCATTGGCAATGGCGTGATGTAAATATGCACTCTTAATAAAACGACGGTTCACAAAAAAGTACTGATCGCTTCTAGTTTTTTTAGCTGTATCTGGTTTGCCAACAAAGCCGGATATAGTTAGGTAGTCTGTTTTTTCACCTACTGCTACTAGTTTGGTTTGATAGCTATTGCCCAACACATGTATCGCTCTTTGTTTAAAACTTCCTGCCTCCCAATGAAAAACATCCTGACCATTATTTGTGAAACTAAAATAAATCTCAGGGAATGCTAATGCCACTCTTGTAAACTCTTCTATAATATGTTTTAATTCGGCCGAATTACTTTTTAAAAAATTTCTTCTTGCAGGCACATTAAAAAATAAATTTTTCATACTTATATTGGTACCTACTGGGCAGGCTACCGGACTGGTCTCGCTTACCTGGCTGTTTTCAATTTCAACATTGGTCCCCAATTCATCTTCGGCTAGTCTTGTTTTTAAATTGACTTGTGCCACTGCAGCAATGGAAGCCAAGGCTTCTCCTCTAAATCCCATGGTTTTAATTTGAAACAAATCCTCAATAGAACTTATTTTACTGGTGGCATGACGGGCAAAAGCATTTTGCGCGTCAATGGGGTTCATCCCCTTTCCATTGTCAATCACCTGAATTAAAGCCTTGCCTGCATCATTGATAATTAATTTAATTTCTGTAGCCCCTGCATCTACCGCATTTTCCAATAATTCCTTAACGGCGCTGGCGGGTCTTTGAATAACCTCACCTGCCGCAATTTGATTGGCAATATGATCCGGTAATAAATGAATGCTGTTGGCCACTATTAAATCTTTTAAAGTGTGTAAAAGTAGTAAATTTGCCACTTAAAATCTCAACTTATGCTTAGAACAGCAGACATCAAAAAAACACCTCATCATTACCTTCCCGGGGACTTTATTTTAAAGGATTGGGCCGTTTTGGAACCCTTTTTTAAGGAGTTAACCGACAGGGCTATCAACAGTAAGGCGGAACTTGAAAAATGGTTAAAGGACTTGAGTGAATTAGAGGCGTTTATTAGCGAGGATGCTTGCTGGAGACAAATAAAAATGACTTGTGATACCACGGATAAATCCTTGGAAGATGCGTTTACGTATTTCTGCATGGAGATTCAACCACAAATGCAACCTTATGCCGATGCTTTAAATAAAAAATTAATAGCATCTCCTTTTACCACCGAGTTAGACAAAGCGGAATATTTCACTTATTTACGTTCTGTAAAAAAGAGCATTGAATTATTTAGAACGGAGAATATTCCTTTGCAAGCAGAATTAAGTGTGCTACAACAACAATATGGTACCATTGCGGGGAAGATGACTATTGACATGAATGGGCAAGAATATACTTTACAACAAGCTTCTCAGTTTTTAGAAAACGAAGACAGATTGATAAGAGAAGAAGCCTATAAAAAAATACAAGAACGTCGTTTGCAGGATCAGGACACCATGCATGAATTATTTACCACCCTTATTCAAAAAAGACATCAGGTAGCAGTGAATGCCGGCTTTGCGAATTATAGAGATTATAAGTTTGCTGAGCTGGGTCGCTTTGATTATTCCAAGGAAGATTGTTTTCAATTCCATGAAGCCATAAAATTACATGTGCTTCCTTTGATTGATAAAATTTATAATCGCAAAAAACAAAAACTAGGATTGGCTATTTTAAAGCCTTGGGATACCGAAGCAGAACCCGCTGGTACCAAGCCTTTGAGACCATTTACCGACGGCAAGGATTTGTATGAAAAATCGGTGGCTTGTTTTGAAAAATTAAACCCTTTTTTCGCGGATTGTTTGCGAAAGATGAACGAGTTAAAACATTTTGATTTAGAAAGTAGAAAAGGGAAAGCCCCTGGTGGATACAATTGTCCATTAGCAGAATCCGGCGCGCCATTTATTTTTATGAATGCAGCTAGCCAAATGAGTGATGTAACAACCATGGTACATGAAGGTGGACACGCCATTCATTCTTTTTTAGCACACCCACTTTCTTTAAGTGCTTTTAAAGAATATCCCATGGAGATTGCCGAAGTGGCAAGTATGTCTATGGAATTATTTACCATGAATCATTGGCAGTCTTTTTTTGATAACGACTCTGATTTAAATCGTGCAAAAGAACATCAGCTAGAACGCACTATTACTATTTTCCCATGGATAGCGATTATTGATAAATTTCAACATTGGGTATACGAAAATCCAAATCACACTATTGAAGAAAGAACCAGTAATTGGACTTCTATTTTAAAAGAATTTTCTACCGAAAGTATTGATTATACAGGGCTTGATATGTATCGTGCCATTGGGTGGCAAAGACAGTTGCATTTATTTGAAGTGCCTTTCTACTATATTGAATATGGGATTGCGCAATTAGGCGCTATTGGCATGTGGATGCAATATCAAAAAAATCCTACACAGGCCTTAGAAAACTACATGAATGCTTTGGCATTAGGAGGAACCAAAACCTTGCCAGAATTGTATAAAACCGCTGGCTTGGAATTTAATTTTTCTCCTAATTATGTAAAAACCTTAATGGATTTTACCAATGAGGAGTTGGAAAAATTATTTCACTAATCTTTTATAAGGTAATTAGGTATGTAAACTAGTTGTGTAGCAATAAAAAAAATAGCCCTTGTAATGAGGGCTATTTTTTTTATTTATATTTTAAATGAATTAGGATTGAGTAGGACCAGGACTTCCGCCTTCTGGTGGTCTGTTACCTGGTCTTGGACCATTGTTGGGTCCGTTATTAGGTCTTGGGCCGTTGTTATTTCTTGGACCATTATTATTACGAGGTCCATTAAAGTTTCTTGGCCCGTTATTAGGTCCATTGCTAGGTCCACGACTGTCTCTGTTTGGCCCACCGTTTCTATCATTGTTATAGTTGCCATTGCCAGGACCTCTTTGTTGGTCTTTGCGACGACGATCATTTTTCTCAAGTGTTTTAAGACTTATTTGACCAACTAATTCTACAAAGGAAGACTCCACTTCCTTAGCTTTACCACTGATTACTTCTACTGCTTGCAATTCGTCCACCACGATACCTTGTTGGTTTAATTTTTTAATCTCAACAACACGATCAATGGTTAAAGGAAAATGCTTTGTATTATTAGGTAGGGTATACCACATTAGATTCTTAAAAATATCTTTCTTTATAAGGAATGCTTGACCCATGGCAGTTTGCAAAGTGTCTGCATAATCCGGGAACCCTTGTAAAGCGTCTAGGTAAGTATCTAATTCAAAATTCAAACAACATTTTAAACGACCACATTGTCCGCTTAATTTAGTTTGATTAATAGATAAATTTTGATAGCGCGCTGCAGTGGTGTTTACACTTTTAAAATCGTGTAACCAGGTACTACAACATAATTCACGTCCACAACTTCCAATACCCCCTAATTTAGCTGCTTCCTGGCGTATTCCAATTTGACGCATTTCCACTTTTAGTTTAAACTCGCCAGCAAATATGCGGATGAGTTCTCTAAAGTCAATACGGTCATCGGCAGTATAAAAGAAGGTTGCTTTTTTACCATCGGCCTGTACCTCTACTTCACTTAACTTCATTGCCAACTTAAAATAAGAAGCATGTGTACGACTGCGCGCTAAAATATCGGACTCTCTGCTTTTGCTAATTTTGAAAGCCTCTATTTCCCTGTCGATACTTGGTCTAAGAATTTTTTTCATGTCCGGATTAAATTCATCCGTCCCTCTTTTCTTTAATTGAACCCTTACTAGTTCCCCGGTAAGCGACACTTCTCCAACGTCAAATCCATTAATACCTTCCACAGTTACATAGTCCCCTTTTTCAAATTGTTGGGAAGTGGTGTTTTTATAAAATTCTTTTCTACTGCCTTGTTTAAAGCTTACTTCTACCACTTTACATTGACTGTCAACATCGTCAATAGGTAGATCACGTAACCAATCGTGTACGTTTAATCTGTTACAACCGCCCGAGCTACAACCGCCGTTGCTTTTGCAACCGCCTGGTTTACCAGTTCCACATGATCCACATCCCATATATAGTGAGTTCTAACTGTTATTGAATAAAAAATACCTGCCTATGCTCTTTTTTCACCCATCCCCGCTTCTTAGGCTTCTGTCAAAATTAAGGTTTTGTTCTGAATGATATGATAGAACTTGATTCCCAAGGCCATAAATAGCATTTTTGGGTTCGCATTACGCTCAATATGGTAAACGGCCTTGTCTAATTCCTGAACTATAGCCTCCAATTGACCAACGCTAGCTATTTTATTGATTCTGAGGGCAAAATCCTTTAAGGCTTGATCCAAGGGGATATCAGTTCCTAGTACTTTAATGCGGATACTTTGTTCTAATAGGTGGTTAAAATACTTTAAAAACTGTTTTTGAGGCTCTCTGCCCATTTTACTAGTCTCCTCCACCCATTTCATTTGAGCCAAGGGGCCACCTTTAAGAATGGCGTTTAGCCATTCCCTAATTTGAGTTAAAAAATCGGCATCGCTATGCTGCAATAAATGAAGCGCTTCTCGGTAATTTCCGTCCGATATGGCTGCAATTTGAGCTGCTTTTTCGGGTTCGATATGTCCTTTTTGAATTAATGCTGTTTCAATTTCCTGCGTCGTTAATCTAGGCACTTTTATAAATTGGCAACGACTTAAAATGGTGGGTAAAATTTGTTCCTCCGAATTGGCGACCAATAAGAATATGGTATTAGCCGGAGGCTCCTCAATTAATTTTAATAATTTATTGCCTTCCTTACCTAAATATTCTGGCATCCACATGACCAAAACCTTATATGCACTTTCAAAACTTTTGAAAGAAAGTTTTTTGATAATTTCATTGCATTCGTCTGCACTAATATTTCCTTGTTTGTTTTCGGCATTAATAGATTGTAGCCAATCAAATACATTGCCATATGGATAGCCGTTTACAAATTCCCTCCACGCTTCAATAAAATTAGCGCTTAAATTCTTAGCACCTGGTTTTTCGGTGATGCTTGGAAATGAGAAATGCAAATCGGGATGCATCAATTGACTAGCACGGCGATAGGCAGGCAACTCTGCTATTTCTTCGGGGCTATACACTTTTGGAGTAGTTGGTTCTGGTGCACCAAACAAATCGCCACTAGATTCATTGTTATTGGGAATGCTTACAATATACTGTGCAAAAGCAACGGCGAGGGGCAATGCGCCCGACCCCTCTGGTCCTACAAAAAGAATGGCATGACTTAGTCGTTGGTGTTGCACCATTTGGACTAACTGCTGCTTTAACTTTTCTTGACCGATTACTTCACTCAATAACATGTAGCGAAGATAAGAAAAAACCGCGGTGCGGTTTTTGATTTGTAGAAAAGTGTATGCATCTTTTGATGAAAGCCGTTTATTTTAAGTAAGCCAAAATGTCTTGACTATCGGGTTTTACGTTGCTTGGGAAATAGGCAATCATTTTGCCATTTTCATCTAGCAAGAATTTATTAAAATTCCAGCCGATATTAGCGTCTAAAACGCCATTTTTTGCCTTCTGTGTTAACCATTGATAAATGGGTGCAATACCAGCGCCTTTCACTTCTATTTTGTCGGCCAATGGGAAAGTGACACCATAATTCTTTTTACAAAAGTTTACAATTTCTTCGTTGGTACCTGACTCCTGTCCGCCAAATTGGTTGCAAGGGAATCCAATAACTACCAATTTATCCTTGTATTGCTCATATACTTTTTCTAGGCCTTCATATTGAGGCGTATAGCCACATTTGCTAGCTGTATTTACGATTAAAATCATTTTTCCTTTATAAGAAGCAAAATCAATTTGCTTTCCGTCAATACCATTTACTTTAAAACTATGTATGCTTTGCGCGTTGCATAATGTAGTAATGGCAACAAAAAATAAGGTGGCTAAAAATTTCATAAAATTGTTTTTATTATTAAATATAACAAGATTTGGCCAAATTGGTTTACTGAATTGGCAGATAAATGTAAATACAGAAGTCTATATTAATAATAGGTATAAGCTGCAGTGGCAATTTGTATGCTTGCGGGTTGAGCTTGCATTAAACAGGCACAAGCAGTTTCCAGGGTAGCGCCTGTTGTAATGACGTCGTCTATAATCAGTAAGTGCTTCCCTTTAAGTGTATTGAATTGAATGAGTGAAAATAGGGAATGGGTCTCTGCTGATCTTTGTAAACGGTCCTTGTGTGTTTGGGTGGCTCCTTCTCTTAAGGTAACTAATCCAGTAAAAATAGGAACTTGGTATCCATTGGCTATAATGGCCTCGCAAATAATTAAACTTTGATTAAACCCTCTTTTTTTTAATTTTCGTTTGCTTATCGGAATGGGAATTAAATAATCTATCTGACTATATTTTGAGTTATTGATGAGTTCGTTTGCCATAAGCCTTCCAAGTAGGTAACCCGCTTTTTTATTTTGTTGATACTTTAATTCAAAAATAATTTGCTGAACCATGCTTTCTTTGGTAAAAAATAAAATAGCCATGGCATTTGAAATATTGGCACGCCCCCAAAATATTTTTTCAATAGGATTATTTTGCATTTGTTCAAAATGCGTAAAAGGCAATTGTGTTTCACAGGCTTCACAAATAATTTGCTCCCTATGAAGTTCATCCATGCCACATTGCAAACATATATGTGGGTAAAAAAGATGCTGTAAGGCTTGTAGATAGGTGCGTACGGTATTTATCCAATGCCGCATGCTAAAAGAATAGTCGATAAGCTTCGTCTACTCTTTCTACTGGGATAATTTGGATACTATGTTTTTTTGGCTCAATACCTTTACTATTGAATGCAGAAATATAAATTTTTTCGAAGCCTAATTTTTCTGCCTCTGCTATACGTTGCTGAATTCTATTCACTGCTCTAATTTCTCCATTTAAGCCCACTTCTCCTGCAAAGCAAATGCCTTGAGGTAATGGAATATCTTCATAGGAAGAAAGAAGCGATAAAATAATGGCAAGGTCTAAGGAAGGGTCTTCTATTTTTAATCCGCCGGCAATATTTACAAAAACGTCCTTCATGCCAAATGCAAATCCCCCACGTTTTTCTAATACGGCTAACAATAACTGAAGTCTTCTTAAATCAAATCCAGTGACCGTTCTTTGAGGCGTGCCATAAACACTTTGGGTCACCAATGCTTGTACTTCTATTAATAATGGGCGCATGCCTTCCATAGACGCCGCAATGGTACTTCCGCTTAGGGATTCATTTCGTTGTGCAATTAAAAATGCGGATGGGTTGTTTACTACTTTCATGCCCTCTCCTGTCATTTCATAAATTCCCAATTCACTGGTACTTCCAAATCTGTTTTTTAAAGTACGCAACATTCTATAGGCGTAATGACGGTCCCCTTCAAACTGAAGCACGGTGTCCACCATATGTTCTAAAATTTTTGGACCTGCAATGGTTCCTTCCTTGGTGATATGGCCAATTAAAAATACGGGCGTGCCTGTTTCTTTCGCAAAGCGTTGAAACTCCGCAGTCGTTTGTTTTATTTGAGAAACACTGCCTGCTGCTGCTTCTATAGAATTGGATTCTAAGGTTTGTATAGAATCCACAATCACCACAGTGGGCTTTAATTTTTTAATGGCTTTAAAAATATCCGAAGTCCGCGTTTCAGTAAGTAAGTAAAAATTTTCGTTTTGTAAATTTAAGCGGTCGGCGCGCATTTTAATTTGCTGAATACTTTCCTCGCCACTAATGTATAAGACGGTTTGATCCTTCATCATTAAACCTTGTTGTAAAAACAAGGTACTCTTTCCAATGCCGGGCTCCCCTGCAACCAACACAATAGAACCCAACACGATGCCTCCTCCCAATACTCGATTAAGTTCAGGATCGGCGCTGCTAATTCTTTTCTCTGATTGACTATTTACTTCGTTGATGGCAATTACTTGCGTGCCTTTTTGTTGCGTATTATAATCATCCCAACCGGTATCTTTCTTTTCCCCTTTTTCTACTAATTCCTCGGTGAAAGTATTCCACTCATTACAAGCAGGACATTTTCCTGCCCATTTAGCAGATTCATAACCGCAGTTATTACAAAAGAAGGCCGATTTAGCTTTGCTCATACCTTAAAGATAAAGGCTATTTGAATTATTTATGAAGTAAAAACCGAAAAAAGTTTTACAGCTTAATTTCTTCCTGCTGGTCATCCAAGAATTTATATTCTACCAAATGACTACTATTGTCAGGTTGAGAAATCAGCTTTAACTTATACTTGCGTCTCCACTTTTTAATAATACTACTAAATATTCCCTTGGTTAAATGAGAATGAATAATAGGGTGCACTAGTATTTGAATACGCTTGTGTCCATGGGTAGCTAAATAGGAAAGTTTCTTTTCCATTTCATCTTCTAACAATAGGGTTGAAGTGATTGTTCCAGTACCCTTGCAAGCAGGGCAATCCTCGGAAGTATTGATATTCACTTCGGGTCTAATTCTTTGACGCGTTGCTTGTAATAACCCAAATTTGGAAATTGGTAATACAGAATGCCTAGCACGGTCCGTTTTCATAAACTCGTCCAATGCTTCTTGCACTTTACGTTTATTTTCAGGAAGCTTCATGTCAATAAAATCAATAACAATAATGCCCCCAATATCTCTTAGTCTTAATTGTCGTGCAATTTCTTCGGCTGCTTCTAAATTAGTTTGCAATGCGTTCTCTTCCTGATTATTGCTCACGCTTTTAAATCCACTGTTTACATCAATCACGTGAAGGGCTTCGGTATGCTCAATAATTAAGTAAGCGCCGCTATGCAAATTCACCGTTTTTCCAAAAGAAGATTTCACTTGCTTGGTGATACCATACTGATCAAATATTTCCTGGTCTCCACTGTGTAAGCTTAAAATATTTGCCTTTGCAGGCGCTATTCTTTGCAAATAACTTAAGGTGATGTCAAATATTTTTTTATCGTTGACTACAATTTTATTGAAGTCCTCGTTTAATAAGTCTCTTAAAATACTAGTAGTCTTACTTTCCTCACTCATAATACGAGCTGGGGAGATGCCACCTTTTAGGTTGGCTTGTATATTTTTCCAGTTTTCTACTAAGGTTAATAAATCCTCATGTAGTTCGGCCGTTGATTTTCCTTCGGCTGCCGTTCTTACAATCACACCAAAGTTTTTTGGTCTAATGGACTCCATCATTTTTTGTAGACGCTTGCGCTCCTCGCCACTATGAATTTTCTTAGAGACTGCAACAATTTCATTAAATGGCGTTAAAACAATAAATCTGCCCGCTAAGGATAACTCGCAAGTTAATCTTGGTCCTTTAGCTGCAATCGGTTCTTTTAAAATTTGCACCAAAATATTTGGCTTACCATTTAAAACCTCACTAATTTTTCCAGTTTTGACTATTTCAGGTGCGGTTTGAAACTTAGAGAAATCAAAGCTGTTGTCATTATTATTAATAACATCCTGCGTGTACTTGATAATGGATTTTATGTAAGGGCTTAAATCGGTATAATGCAAGAATGCATCTTTCTCAAATCCTACATCCACAAATGCAGCGTTGAGCCCTGGAATTATTTTACGTACTTTTCCTAAGTACAAGTCTCCCACCGCCCAGCGCGTATCCATTTTTTCGTTATGGATTTCCACTAATTTTTTATCCTCCAACAAGGCTATTTCAACCCCATCAGCGGAACTATTTATAATTAATTCTTTATTCACTTATAGCAACTTTTTTAAAAACATACAGCATGCCATTGTAATAGCTTAGCTAATGCTTTATAATTTTTGTAAACACGGCCACTTTACGAAGGAAGGATAAGGTAAAGTAAAGTTGCTAAGTAGAAGAGTGGCGTGTATTTGAAAAGAATACTAGTGTGTGCCTATTACAGAAACACACTAGTATTTAGGAAGAGAACTATTTATTCTTCTTCTTATGACGATTCTTTCTTAAACGTTTTTTTCTTTTGTGCGTCGCAATTTTATGACGCTTTCTTTTTTTACCACAAGGCATGTCCGATATTTTTTGTTATTAAAAATTCTATTTCTTCAACGCTGTTATTCTTTTATCAATTGCATCTTTAGCTTCCGGGTTATTTAGCATTCCTTTCATCTTTGTATACCACTCTATCGCTAAGGATTTTTGATCACTTAACTCGTAACACTCGGCAAGGTTTACCATGGCTTCTATGTTATTTGGCTCCAATTTTAGGATGTTCAAAAATCTTTCAATGGCTTTTGGATATTGCCCCGATTTTTTACCACCCAGTCCTAATATCATATTCCCATAAATGTTTTGTGGATTTTTGTCCACTACTTCTTTAACTTTTAAAATGCCTTGCATAGGATTGTCTGAAATATTTCCAAACAAATAGCAGGCACCTAAGTTAATTTTTGTTGAATCATTATTAGGGTTGATTACCAATGCTTTCTCTAAAAGAACTTTTGCATTTGCTGCTATCCAATTTTGAATAGCAGGGGGTGCTTCCTGTGTTGCTAGGTTATCTACCAACAGTTGGGCTGCAAAAGTGAGGCTTTTTTCAGAATTTTCCAACAAAGCAGCACTGTAAGTATAATATAAATATGGCTCGATCCTTTGTGCGGAATCGGCCCAAAACTTAGATAATTGTCTATAAATTGCAGCTCGATCAGCTGGTGCTTTAGCTGTATTTAATTGATTTTCAATACTTAACAAAGAAATTTTCTGTGAACTAGTTAGTGCGGTTTTAGCGCCATCAAGGATGGTTTGAGTACTAATTGGTTGATTTTCAATATTTTCTTTTCCTGCTCCAGGGCCCCCTTTTTGTGTTCTAGGGGCAAAAATAATGACTGCAACACATATAAGTGTTGCTAAAAAGATTACAATTAACTGAGGTTTTTTCAAAATTCGACGATTTCCGGCAAAGGTAATTACTTACGACTGCTTTTCACCTCGTTTACGAATTCTTTTGCAGGTTTAAATGCAGGAATAAAATGTTCAGGAATGGCAACTGCAATATTCTTTTTAATATTGCGACCAATCTTAGCGGCCCTTTTCTTAGTAATAAAGCTACCAAACCCGCGAATATAAATATTCTCGCCGTTTGACAAGCTTTCTTTTACTTCCTTGAACATCGTTTCCAAGGTAACTAAGACATCCACTTTAGGAATGCCAGTTTTCTCAGAGATTTGATTGATGAGATCAGATTTTCTCATGAAGTTGATTTTTTGGGTTCAGTATTAAAAATAAATCAAATTTTAACTTTTTACAACTAATTCACCATTTATTTATATTGAATTGTCCATTATTTTAGCAT